>CAZIIZ010000017.1:0-13529 GCA_964539225.1 uncultured Hyphomicrobiales bacterium
TCTTCCCAGCGTTTTTCTAATTTCCTAAGGGCATTCATTCCTAATTCTTTCAGTCCTGAGTACTTTTTCTCTCTAACTAATGCAACCAAACCAACGGTTACAAGTAATCCCGCAACAGAGAAAATTGCGATTTTCATTACTTTATTGTCTTTTTCTAAATTATTTACTCTTGATTCAACTTCATTTTCCATTAGAAATCCATAATTTATTAATGCAATTAATTAATCTGCGAAATTATGGAATTATTACTTTAATTCCAATACTATTGCTATGATTTTTTAGTATTTAATGCAAATCTGAAGATTTGTGAAATAGACAGTTTGAGATACAAATGCGGCAATGATAATTCTAAATCCCCTAAAATGCAAAAAACATTCCGATAAATAATATGTCGGAATGTTTTTTTTGAAAAATATAATTCGCAATGAAAATTAACGAGAATAGTATTCTACTACTAACGCCAATTCGCAAATTACAGGAATGTCTTCGCGAGAAGGGTTGTTGATTAATTTAGCTGAGAAATCAGCTTTATTAACTTCCAAGTATTCCGGAGCAGCCGAAGTACGAACTGCGTCTTGGAATGCTTCCATTTTTCTGCTTTTTTCTTTGATAGCGATTACGTCGCCTGGTTTCACTTGGTATGAAGCTATGTCAACTTTTCTACCATTAACAAGAATATGTCCGTGGTTTACGAATTGACGAGAAGCATACATAGTACGTGCAAATCCGGAACGCATTACAACTGCATCAAGTCTTGTTTCTAATAAACGAACCAAGATGTCGGCAGTGTTGCCTGTGATACGAGTTGCTTTTTTGTAATAATTTCTCATTTGACTTTCGCTTACATTAAATTGCATACGAAGTCTTTGTTTCTCCATCAACTGTTTTCCGTAGTCAGATTGTTTACCGCGTCTTTTAGTAGCACCGTGCTGTCCTGGTGGATACGGCTTTTTCGCAGTAATTTTCTGTGCTTTCGGAGTAAGTTGGATACCTAACTTTCTTGAAAGTCTTACTTTCGGTCCGTTATAGTTCATTTCGCCTCTTTTTTTATAAAAGTTATCAATATATTTTTATTTTATATAAATATTCCAAATTTAAAGAACTACAAATATAAGTTATTTATTTTACAAGACAAAATAATATTTTCATTATTTGATTAGAACATCTCAGTTTTTACTCTTTTTATATTTGCTCCGACTGCATTTAGCTTTTTCTCTAAGTCTTCATAGCCTCTGTCTAAATGATATACTCTTAATACTTCGGTTCTGCCCTCGGCGACTAACGCTGAAAGTATTAATGAAGCACTTGCTCTCAAATCCGAACTCATCACTGTAGCGGCTTGCAATTTCTTGCCGCCGTGAACTATCGCAGTGGCATCAAATATTTCAATATTTGCTCCGAGGCGTATCAATTCCGGTACGTGCTTGAATCGGTCTGTGTAAATTGTTTCGGAAATTTTCGCAGATCCATTATCAGTGCATAGCATATAAGCCATCCACTGAGCTTGAATATCCGTAGGAATTCCGGGATATATGTTTGTGGTAATATCAACTGGTTTAGGAGCTTGATCCATTTCCAAGAAAATATTATTGCTATTCACGTCTATTTGGCATCCGGTCTCTTCTAATTTAGCAATCACGCCGGATAAGTGGTACGGATTAGTATTAGTCAATTCCACTTTTCCACGAGTCATAGCGGCTGCTATCAAAAACGTAGCGGCTTCGATTCTGTCTGGAATTGTTTCTTCATCGACTGCTTTCAATTCGTCAACGCCCTCGATTTCGAGTTGATTAGTACCGATACCGTCGATTTTAGCACCCATTTTCACGAGCATTCTCGCCAAAGCAGTGATTTCTGGTTCGGTTGCTGCATTAGTCAATAATGTCGTACCTTTCGCCATTACGGCTGCCATTAATACGTTGCCTGTGGCTCCGACGCTTGAAATATCAAAATGGAAACGAGCTCCGTGCAATCTCTCGGCTTTTGCAATTACGTAGCCGGCATCTAATTCAATCTTAGCTCCGAGCTTCTCCATACCTTTTAAATGCAAATCGACAGGACGAGGTCCCCAAGCACAACCGCCCGGCAACGATACTTTAGCATATCCGAAACGAGTTAATAGTGGACCAAGTACGTAAAATGAAGCACGCATTTTTTTTACGTGTTCGTAAGGAGCTTCGTAAGAGGTGATATTAGTGGAATCAATGAATAAATCATTGCCGTTCAATTCGCAATGCAAGCCCATCGAGCCAAGCAGACGAGACATAGTCCATACGTCGCGGAGATTCGGAGTATTCTTAAGTGTATAAGTACCGCTTGCCAATAGCGAAGCAGGCATAATAGCGAGTGAGCCATTTTTCGCACCGGACACCCTAATGCGTCCGACTAATCTATGACCGCCCTCGATTAATAATTTATCCATAAGTCAATTCCCTTCATTTATCTATTTATGCTGTTTAATTATTCTATGTTGCGAAATGCAAAAATACTAAATATTGCGTTTATATTCTGCAAATTGTTTTATTATTTTTAGGGTTGCGATGAATTAAGATAGTAGCAAAACAAAAAAAAATAAAATTATCATTTATATGTAGCAAAGTCTAAGTGCTGATACGTTGTAGCGAATATAAGTTTTTCTGCCTTCGATATGAAATTTTGCCAAGGAAAAGGATTTTGGTTTTAGCAATCTTTAGCCTTAGTAGAAAAATTGTTAATTTCAATCCAAACCTTATTGACTAAAAAACCTTCCGCCAGACTAATAAGTAGGCGGAAGGTATAATTATTTTCTATCTTCTGTAGGTTTATTTGATAATTTTTCTAGTTCATTTAGAATTAGAATGAATATCTTAATCCTAATTGCAATTGCCATCTGGAGGCTAAGTCATTTACGCTGTACATTTCGGATGCTTTTTTCTTGCCGTCGAAGCTGGCACGAACAGCTCCGGTAGTTTTGTCGTAACCTTCGAATTGAAGTAATTCGTAGTTACCATTTGGAATATATTCCACTTTTCCCCAATCACTATTCAATAAGTTTAGCACATTGATGATATCTAAAGTGATTTGAACTTTTTGAGTGCCTACGATAGGAATATCTTGAACGAATCTCATATCGAACTGATTTCTCCAAGGCTGGGTAAGTGAATTTTTCTCCATTACCTTGCCGCGATTTTCGCTTAATTTATCAAATTCATTGATGAATGAATTAAACTCATCCCAGTTATTACTTGTTAGAATAAATTTGGGATCATTGGGACCGGTAGGAATATAAACTAAATCATTCCCCGTAATACCGTCATTATTCGCATCTTTTACCGTAGCATTTTTAACTACTGCTGCATCAAATTTGAATGCTGTATTAGTAATATAAATCATATTAAATGGCTGACCGCTTCTGCCTTCATAATACAAACCAACAGTAGAAGCAAAGCCTCCCAAATATTCATAAGTATATGATATATTAGCCATGATTTTGTGAGGTATTTCGTAGTACGATGTAGAGAGTTCTGAATTGTTCGGATCGGTTCCAACGTTATATTGCCAATTTGATATAGCACGGCTGGAAGTTAAATTATTTATGTCTTTTACTCTACTATAAGTATAAGCTAAATTCGCAGATAAATTTGGGAAAATTCCTTGACCGAATGGTTTCTGCAATTGGGCAATAATATTTAATTGACTACCCTTGTCAGTATTCTTCATTAAAATTACGTTAGTATATGCTGAATCAACTTTTGCGGCTTTAGAAGAACCTTGATACATTGGTCTGCCGTCGATAGTTTTCTCGATGCTGCCGTCAGTATTTAAAGCATATTTTAAATTTATATTTTGATAGTCAATATCATTCATAGATTTACCGTATAATACTTCGAGCGAACCAACAAATCCCATAGGCAATTGATAATCAAAACCGAGATTGGATCTCATTACTTGCGGCATTTTAAAGTCTTTGTCTGTAATATTTACTTCGGAAGTCTGAGCTGCCGGATTAGTAGGTCTTGGTTGATTATTGATGTCGTAAGTGAACGGATAACTTGGATTTTTAATATCTAAACGGTATATATCCACGCCAGTATTGGAATATTGATTAGAAATCCACACGCCCGGAGTTCTGCCTGAGAATAAACCAACGCCACCACGTACTTGCATTTGCTTGTCTTTATTTACATCCCAATTAAAGCCCATTCTCGGAGAGAAAGCCATAGGAGTCGGCATATCGCTTGTGTTTAACGATACAGCATTATCGAAGCCGAACCATTTATGAGCAGTAGCAAAATTGGCATTATTTAAAGGATCTTTAGAATATGTGAAATAATCTAAGCGAACGCCCAATGTTAATTTCAAATTCTCATAAATTGACCAATCGTCTTGAGCGTAAACGCCCCATTGCATATATGAAAGTTCTGCCATTGGTTTTGTTTCGCCGCCAGTAGCAGCTGTGTTAGCATAAGTTAGGTAATATCTTGAAGCTTTTCCAGCTTCGAAGTCGGCTATACTTGCGAACTCCCATGAACCATAATAATCTTGCAGATATAAGTTTTTGAAGTTAACTATTTGATTAGATGTTCCGAGGGTTAATACGTGATCGCCAAGGAAGTAATTGAAATTGTCAGTAAATTCTAACATATCTTGGTCTAAAGTATTAGCTTGCGAGAATCGGTCGATACCTAAGGTTACTTTTTCTTTTTTGTCTGCACCTAAGTTTTGAATTTCAATTGAAGGAAACGCACTACCGACTGGATCTCTTTTATCTCGAATTGAAGTATAAGATAATTTCAATTCATTAGCCATATTCTCGCCGAATATACTGTTCAATTGTAATACAGTTTGATTCTGAGCACTGGTTGATAAATATTCTTGATTGGCATAAGCTAATTGCGTTTTAGTTCTAATTACTTGATTGCCTTGGTCGGCATTTACATAATTATGACGCAAAGTCAATCTGTGATTCTCATTGATATTATAATCTAATCGCATAAATAATTTATAGTCATTAGTTCCTCGAGTGTAATCAGAGAAACTTCCCGGATCGTAACCATATTTATCTTTAGCAATTTTTCTAATTAAATCTAAAGTATCGGAAGTCATATCGAATACGTTTGCTTCGCTGCTGCCGCGAAGTCCCAATATAGTCGGGTCGCTTCTTTTTCTCATCTCAAAGTTTCCGAAGAAGAATAATTTATTTTCTATAACAGGTCCGCCGACGCTGGCACCTAACTGATTTTCGCTGAAGTCTGGATATGCGGCATCCGTTACAGGGTTATTACCAACGAAACTTTCATTCCTGCCATAATAATATGCAGTACCTGCGTATTTATTTGTTCCGCTTTTAGTAATTGCATTGATTAATCCGCCTGTGAATCCGCCTTCGCGAACGTCGAACGGAGAAATTGACACTTGAAATTGGTCAATCGCATCTAATGAAATCGGTTGAGTACCTGCTCCACCGCCCGGAGTACCAGTAGCGGAAAGCCCAAAGGCATCGCCCATTATCGCACCATCTACTGCTATATTATTATATTTACTATTTCTTCCGGCTACGCTTGAGCCATCAGTAGTGGACGAAATAATAAGCGGACTCAATCGAGTATAATCTTGCAAACTGCGAGCAATAGTCGGCAAGCTCTTAATATCATTTTGGCTTACTTTCTGCGATGCTCCGGTACGCTGCGACGAAATAATATCATTTCTGTCGGCAGTTACCACTACGTCTTCAGTAAATTGAGCTTTGTCGGATAAAGTAAAGTTTATCGTATATGTTTGATTGATAGCGATAGCAATATCACTGCGTTCTTGCTTTTCATATCCCACCATAGACACGGTTACTTTATACGGACCGCCGACCTTCACGCCAAGGATAGTAAATCTGCCGGTAGTTCCGGAAAATGCACCAGTTTTTGTGCCAGTTGGCAAATGTTCTGCCGTTACTGTAGCTCTTTGCAATGCTTTGCCCTGAGCATCCTTGACAAATCCACTAATCGAACCTGTAGTATTCGCTTGACCGAATAAAAATAAGCTCATAGTGAAGAATAATGTGATTGATAGAAGGAGATGTTTTTTCATTAAGGAATCCTTTAATGATTGTAAAAATGATTATTTGTTTTCATTTCAATTGCTTTTTCATAGATTGCAAAAATACAATTGTTGTGTTAAGCTAATATAAGCAACATATAAAAATATAGAGAAGTAGTTCTGCAGTTTCCCCCAATGATCTAACCATTATCCACATCATTGGCAATACCGATAAATACTGTCATTCCGGTTTTGTGAGTCTTCGAACAAATACCGGAATCTCAAACAACACCATTCACGAAGACGAAACAGAATATTACTAAATCTCAAAGACTTAGATTCCTGTATCCGCTCGAAGACTCGCTCCACAGGAATGACAACTCAGAGAGATGTGTATAATGGTTAGCAATGATACATTTCCGACAGTCTATTAGGCACTAATAAAAAATATGTAAATATTTATAGCATTATGTAAATATATTGCAACTATATGTAAAAGATTTCGTACATTTGTACAACATATTTTACATATTGTAGAACATCTTATATGGTGCTATCATGAAACAGAATTTTTTACTTCCTAATAAGTGGAAGAAGTGGGGTTGGGGAATGTTCCTGATTGGGCTGGGACTATTCTTCGCAGTATTAATTTCGGACGGTCATATTAAATTTACTATGCCTATTTTCGGGCATTGGGGTACAAACTTCGTAGTGGAGAATAATGTAGCAATTGGTCCGACTACGTATTGGGGATTAAAAGACAAAGACATCGTACCTACGATTATCATACTTCTATCGGTAATCGGTTTGCTGATTATGTATTTCTCTCGAGAAAAAGTGGAAGACGAAATGACTTCCAAGATGCGTCTTGATTCTTTGGCTTGGGCTACGATTTTAAATTGCCTGCTGATTCTATATGCTAATATCACTTTCTGGGATTTAGATTTCCTAATGGTGCTAGAGCTAAATATGGCTTCTATATTGATAATTGCAGTATTGAGATATGAGCATCTGAAGTTCTGGCTTAATCGTTCTAAAAAGTCAATTTTACTCAAAAAGGAACGCTTCTTAATCTCTCGCAAGTGGTTATATATCGGAAGTGCATTGTTTGCAGGTGCTTTGGGTATGCATATTTCAAGTATATTGCATGGGTACGGTTCAGAATTATTATTCCCAAAAACATTTGATTTAGCTTGGAATAATGCCATAGAATTTATCTTGGGCAAAGCTCCGGCTCATTTATCTACACGTTCTGATTATAAGAATATTTATGATACGCTCGTAGTATGCTTAGGGATAATCGGTTTGCTGTTCATCACTTTCAGTAAAGAAAAAGTTGAGGATGAATATATCTCCGACATCAGATTAAATGCACTATCGTGGGCGATTATCTCGCATTATTTTATGATTATTATAGCAACAATATTGATTTGGGGCGAAAATTACATAGAAATAATGGCTTACGCCATGTTCACTCCGATGATATTCTTTATCGTTCGCTTCAATTACTTAAAATATAAAATGAGAAAATCACTTGTGAGCGAAATTATGGAAGGAGAAGCCTAATGAACCGGAACTTTTTACTTCCGAACAAATGGAAGATGTGGGGATGGGTTTTACTTATCTCGTGTATCTTAGGAGATTTGGTACTAAAAAACTATTTTCCTCAATTTGAACTTCATCTTCCATTCGCTACATGGGAATCTACTTTTTCTACTTTTGAAACTGTTAATGGGGTTACCAAGGTGTTGGAACAACATTCTACTACAGAACTTTCAAATGTAATTCCGACGATATATCATTCTTTAATATATTTGTCCATGGTAATGATTCTTTTCTCACGTAACAAAAACGAAGATGAGTATATTACAAAAATTAGATTAGATGCTTTGGCTTGGGCAGTAATAATTAATTCATTCTTGTTGATAATATTCAGTACTGCATTCTGGTTTGACTCGTTTTATATTGTATTATATGGAAATCTTTACTCCCTACTAATAATTGCGATTATTCGATTTTATTACTTATACTTTAAAACAAAAAGTATGAGTAACTACGAGAATAATGCTTTGAATCGAATCAATAAAAAGGAGCGTTTTTTAATATCTAATGAATGGAGAAAATGGGGTTGGTTATTATTTTTACTTTCATTAGGATTGCATATAATTGATAGTTTTTATCAAATGTATTTAATGATTATGATTCCATACTTAACCGAAACGATGAAAATTGATACTATTGGCAATAATTTCAGTTATTATTATTTTGCATGGGAAATTCGGAATGTTCTACCGACATTATTTATTATTTGTGGTTTAATTGGTTTACTACTTATAGCATTCAGTAGAGAAAGGGAAGAAGACGAATTAATATCTCAATATAGATTAAACTCTTTAGCTTGGGCTGTCATAATTAATTATGCATTATTAATAGTAATGGAATGGATAATATGGGGACCATTATATTTAGACGTCATACCTTATGCTATGTTCACTCCGATGATATTCTTTATCATCCGCTTTAATTACTTAAAATACAAAATGCGAAAATCACTTGCAAACGAAATTATGGAAGGAGAAGCATTATGAACCGGAACTTTTTACTTCCGAACAAATGGAAGAAGTGGGGATTTATCCTATTTGTTTCTATTATTTCATTCGGATATTTGAAAGATGCATATTTTCCAACATTCAAATTAGAACTTCCTTTTGCGTACTGGGAAATTTCATCTACTACAACCGAAACAATTAACGGGATAGCCCAAATTGTTGAGACAAATGTTCAAAAACAGTATTCGGATGTTTTGCATACAATTACTTCTTCTTTGATTTTGATTTCAATGCTTCTAGTGTTTTTTACAAAACAAAAAAAAGAGGATGAACTGATACAGAAAATAAGACTTGATTCCTTAGCATGGGCATTAATTATCAATTCTGTTCTAATGATTATTATAAGTATCTGTTTATGGTCTTACTATTACGCATTTACAGTAACAATGAATATTCAAACTTTATTACTTATTGCTATTTTTCGGTACTATTATTTATTATTGAAACTAAAATCCATCAATAATTCAAAAGATTGTGTTTTAACTAAAATTGGGACTAATAAAAGATTTCTTATTGCTAATGAATGGAAAAAGTGGGGATGGATTTTCTTCTTAGGAGCTATCGCATTATATATCTGTGATATATATTTTCATTACAGTATTAATATAATGATTCCATATTTAACTGAATTTACATCCTCCAATGCAAATAACAATTATTATTATTTTGATTGGGCTGTACGTGATATTACTGTTACTTTGTCAATTATTATGGCAATAATTGGTTTGTTAATGATAACATTTTGTAGAGATAGAATTGAAGATGAATTATCTGGACAATTCAGATTAGATGCTCTATCTTGGGCAATTGTATTAAATTATATTTTGTTTATAATTGTAGAATGGGGCGTTTGGGGACCTTGTAATTATAATTTACTTGTCTATACAATGTTTACACCATTTATTATATTTATCGTTCGCTTCAATTACTTAAAATATA
The DNA here is from genome assembly GCA_964539225.1 of uncultured Hyphomicrobiales bacterium. Taxonomy (GTDB): domain Bacteria; phylum Bacteroidota; class Ignavibacteria; order Kapaibacteriales; family UBA2268; genus CALLXS01. The sequence goes on from CAZIIZ010000017.1 coordinate 9,558, forward strand.
AAATGCGAAAATCACTTGCGAATGAAATTATTGAAGGAGAAGCATTATGAACCGGAACTTTTTACTTCCGAATAAATGGAAGAAATGGGGATATATACTGTTGATATGCCATATAATAGCGGGTATATATTTCAGTATTAATTGGGAAAGTCTCGAGAACTTTGGTGTTCAGCATCCGGTATGGAGTATGGACAGGCACGTGTTCAAAGATATGATGAACGGCTTAATACATATGTCGATAACGTCTCATATTACTATTCTGCATGAAAATGCCGTATTTGCAATTCATGAAATATCTTTATATTTAGCATTGTTAATCATATTTTTTAGTGCCGGAAAAGCTGAGGATGAATTCAAATCCAAAATTCGCTTGGATGCTATGGCTTGGGCTGTGATAGTGAATTATGGATTTTTGATTCTGGCAACTATTGGAATCTGGGGCGGATTATTTATCCCGATTTATTTCGCATCGCAATTCTTGATTTTATTTATAGCATTGGCACGATTCGGATATTTATCGCTGCGATTCAAATATTCTAAGTTCGGTGCTAATTCAATTTTCGAGAAGATTACTCGCTCAAACCGATTATTATTGCCGCATTCATTTAGAAAATTCGGCTGGATAATCCTTGGAGTTTCCGTATTTTTGCATTCAGCGAGTTTAATTTTCCCGATGAGTATTAATTACTGGGTGCCGGACTTTTTCGGGCATTACTGGGCATTATCAAATAATTATGCAGGAAGAATAATTCCAGCAATTATGGTTAGCCGCAATATCCTGCCGAGTGCTTTATTGATATTGACTGCAATCGGTGCGATGTGCATAGCATTCAGCCGAGAAACGGAAGAAGACGAGCTGATTTCTCAATATCGTTTGAATGCTCTTTCGTGGGCGATTGTAATTCATTATGGAATATTGATGCTATTGCATTTTGTGGTTGGTGGATTTTTATATTGGTTCGCATTCCAATATATGATGTTTACGCCATTGCTGATTTTCAGTTTAAGATTTAATTATTTGAAATATTCTTTGAGAAAGGAACTCTGCTATGAAAAATAGAATTAAAGTACAGCGTGCTATCAAGAATATTACGCAAGATCAATTGGCAAACGAACTCGGCGTTAGCCGACAAACCATAAATGCTATAGAGTTAAGCAAATATTCTCCATCGGCAGCCTTGGCTCTGAAAATGGCTCGATTTTTCGAAGTAAAAGTAGAAGAAATCTTCGAATTAGAGGACGGTGATTGAGTAAAGTCTTTAAAAACGAAAATATTATTTGGTTTTTAAAAATAAAAGTGTTAAGTTGCGTGTTCTTATTGTGCATTACTTTTTTAATGGACAGAGAATCTAAATTTGAAAATAAGGTAATAAATAATTATATACGGTAAAAACAATTATGTACGCATTAGTAGAAATAGCCGGAATCCAGTTTGAGGTACGCCCTAACGAAATCGTTAAAGTGCCATTATTAAGCGGAAACATCGGCGACAATTTAACTTTCGACAAATTATTGCTTAGCAACGACGGCGATGATTTGAATATCGGCAAGCCATATATTACTGGCTCGGTAACAGCTAAAATCATAGCTCACGGACACGATCCAAAAATCATCGTGTTTAAGAAAAAACGCCGCAAAGGCTATAGAAAATTGAACGGACACAGACAAAAATTCTCGAAGATCGAGATCACCGGTATCAATCTATAATTTGAATTAACTGATAAGAAAATATTAAATAGGGAATAACAATGGCTCATAAAAAAGGTGGCGGTTCGACCAGAAATGGTCGCGACTCAAATGCTCAAAGAAGAGGCGTTAAGAGATTCGGTGGCGAATTAGTTGATGCCGGAAATATCCTTGTTCGTCAATGTGGTACTAAATTCCATCCTGGAGCTAATGTAGGCTTAGGCAAAGATTATACTATCTTCGCTTTAATCCAAGGCACAGTGAAATTTGACCGCAGAAGAGGCGATAAGAGATACATCTCTGTAATGCCAGTAATCTAAATAGAATAATTTTTAAGTAAATTTAAAACTTATAACTCTACTTGCAATCCCTGCCGGAATACTCTGAGCAGGGATTAATTATATATAAAGACCGGTGTAACACTCCATAACCTTAAAATTGTGTATAATTGTTAGCTTAATTAGCCAAACATAATTTCGGACAAAAAAAACATACCTTCGAAAGCACAATAAAGCCTTCCGAAGATATGTAAATTTTAGTTTGTTGGTTAGTGTTTAATCGAACCCGTTTTATATACGTAGCCAGGCAATTCTCTATCGAAGAAAGTACTGACCGATTGGGCTAATTCCACTAATACCGGAAGATTGATTTGCTTAATTATTCCGAAATTTTGGAACATTTCGACTAAATCCTCCGTCGGCACATTTCCGGCAGCTTTTTTAGTAAATGGACAACCGCCTAATCCGCCGAATGCAGCTTCGTAATACTGTACTCCGGCATTATATGCTGCATAGCAATTCGCAATTCCCATTCCGTAAGTATTGTGGAAATGGCAGGCTAATTTCAAATCATCGGTCATACTGAAAACCATACTAAACATTCGCTCTACTTGTGCAGGATTAGCGAATCCGGCAGTATCCGCTAAACTAATCAAACGAATGCCGGCATCAATATATTTATCTATTATGGAATATACTCGTTCTTCGTCGATGTCGCCCTCGAATCCGCATCCGAATGCACTCTGTACCGACACTTGAATGGTTTTGCCTTCGATTATCGCTTGCTTTGCCATAGCAATAATTCTATTAACTGCATCATCGACAGACATCCCAGTATTTTTCTTAGAATGAGTTTCCGAGGCAGACACTCCGAAGCAAATCATATCAACTCCGCAATTCATAGCTCGCTCTAGTCCACGTTCGTTCAGTACTAATCCACTTAACAAAGTATTCGCTGGCTTAGTGCCGCGAATATTAAGTTCTATAAATAGTTCATCGGTATCCGCCATCTGAGGCATTTTCTCTTTATGCACGAACGAACCGACCTGAATAATATCAATATTTGATTTATATAATTGCTCGACCCAGTTTAATTTTGTCTCGAACGGCACGACTATCTTTTCCATTTGAAGACCGTCTCGCATTCCGACCGAATGGATTTTTATTTGTTGCATCATTATTCCTTATTTTGCTGATTTATAATCATATTTTTAAAAAACTTAAATTTAGTTAAAATTTGCAAATTATCCTAATAGTATCGGCGATTAATCGTAAATTAATTTTGTCAAATTCCAATTAATTTAGAAAAGTCGATAAGAAACAATTATATTTAGAGAATTCAAGAAAAAAACTTTGATATATGTAATCTTATTGTTAATTTGTATTTTTTTGAAGGTGGGGTAACTAATGACAGTAAATAATGCTTTAGCCAATGAGCTATTTAGGGCATTTCATATTCAACGGTGGAACGACAGACTTCGCCCGATGGATTTGTTCGAAATGGATAAACATGCTCATAAAATGATAATTGCGTACTGCCTCGGTAAATACGAGGAAGCTCGTGGTGAAGTAATTGACTGGACAAAAATTATCAAGCACGGAGTGTATGAATTGTTCCGTCGTATCGTAATTTCCGATATTAAATCGCCGATTTATGCCGAAATTCGGAAAAATGCAGAAGTATTCAAGCAATTAAACGAATATGTATTCAAGGAATTAGAAGCTAAAATCCCCGACGAGACTATTAAAGCCGAAATAAAAGAATATTTATTCTCGACTGTAGAGGACAGCGATATCAGCGAACGAGTTTTATCGGCGGCTCATATATATTCGAGCTACTTAGAATTCCAGACGATTTATCCGGTTAATCCATCAAATTATCAAAACATTAAATTGGAAACTGAATTACTAAATCGAATTACTAAATATACAGATTTAGTAGGTATTCAGAAGCTAATGAATCGCCATACAATAGCGAATTTCATCGAATTGTGCGGACAGCTTCGTT
>CAZIIZ010000018.1:0-13522 GCA_964539225.1 uncultured Hyphomicrobiales bacterium
GTATATGTGGACGTTTATTCGTGGGCTGACCGCTCCGGTATTTATGATGATTTCTGGGGCAGTAAATGTGTTCTCTAATCGTCGCTTTGCCGATGGGAGTGTCGATAATGCAAAAGTATTGAAGCGGATTCGCACGGCGGGTTTTCTGCTACTTACAGCATATATATTAGCATTTCCTTCGAGTAGCTTGCGTCACTTAGACCAATATGACTTAAATTTTTGGATTGGATTTTGGCAAACCAGTATTCTGCATATTGTCGCAATTTGCTTAATATTACTTCAGATATTCTATAAAATTACTAAAACTGATAAGCAGTTGATAGTAATCTCGTCGATTTTTGCAACGTTTTCGATGCTGATAGCTTGGTTCGTGCAGCAGGCAGATTGGTATTCAATTTTGCCAAATTACTTAGCACCGTATTTGTCCTACCAGAAGGGTTCAATTTATACTCTATTTCCAATTAGTTCCTATTTCTTTTTTGGAGTAGCTTTTGGTGCATATCTGAAAGGAAAAACTAAGGAAGAATTATATCAAGCTGTATTTGTAAAAGGTTTCAAATTTGGTTTAGCTTTGATAGCTATCGGTACTCCGGCATTTGTAGTTATTAATGGATTCAATTATAATTACTGCCCGATAGCGTTAATCAATCCGGGCGGAATTATTATGAGAATAGGCATTATTGTAACCCTGTTCCCAGTGATAGCATTACTGAGCGAAAAAGTAAAAAAAATCTCTTGGGTTTACTTGACTTTAAGCAAGAAATCCTTGTTTCTGTATATCACGCATTTAATTATAATCTACGGTTGCTCTTTATTCGCTGGATTGAATTTTTTCTTTGGGCAAAAAATGACGGGAATTTCTTTGATATTGACAGCATTGCTTGTCGAACTGATTTCGATGTCCATTGCTTATTATTATGATAGATCAACTAAATTTTTACCATCCATCCGTTACGCATATCTTTCGATAATTGTTATGATAGTGCTGATGGTTAATATTTTAGTTTAGTATGGAATATACTTGTAAAGACGGCAGTGCAATCGAAATAGATGAAGATGGATTTTTGAGCAATTCTAATGATTGGTCGCAAGAATTAGCCGAAGAATTTGCTCGAATTGATGGAATCGCTGAACTAACTGATCAGCATTGGTTAATTATTGATTATTTAAGATTCCATTATTCTGAATTCGGGATTGCACCACTAATACGCAGAATTTGCGAAGATAATTTTTTCACACTAAAACAAATATTCGAACTATTCCCCAAAGGACCTGCAAATGGTGCATGCAGAATTGCAGGATTGCCTAAGCCTGATGGGTGTGTGTAATTAAAATATTAATAGAAAACAAATATGACTTTGAATTATATAGTTTATTTCGCTTTGGGGTTGATGGTGTTTATCAATATCTTTTACTTGTTTAAAAGACCCGAAGCATCCGATAATAACAACACTCGACTTTTATCGCAGTTCATTGGATTTGCTAATTATGGGATCTTAGCGAACGTGATAATATCTCTAATTTCTGTAGTCTTGAAATTGAATCAAGTGATTAATTTCGACCAATTTGTACTTGCGATGTATCTGAGCTTTATACTAATTGTTTTGAGTTCGCTGTTTGGTTTGGGCGAGATTGTTAATCGTTTGATACAAATTAAAATTCATTCGCCGGAATTGCTTGCCGAAGTGTCTCCGAGAGCTCGCATGAGATTCTTCTTGCAATTTGGTGCATTTGTGTTCGGTGGCGTTTGGGCTTTAACTGATTCACTGATTAGCTTCACTTGGTTAGACTTGTTCAGTAAGCTGATTACTTTCGAACCGTTGCAACATACTCCGGTCGTTGGAATATTTTATATAGTCTCAATTTATTTAATCTCAATATTTAAAGTTTCGGAATTATTTCGCTTTAAGAGAATTAGAATTAATAGAACATTAAATAAGGAATTATAGCGTAAATTCCAATTATTAGAATAATATAATTGGAATAATTGGGATAATAGCTTATTTTGTGTTCTTTTATATGTTGTTATCAGGGGTAAGTATGAAAAGTCTTAGCTTCCGAATTTCGTTAATGTTTTACATAATCAGTGCATTTCTGATAGCAATGTTCGTTTTACATAGTATGGTTGCATCAAATATTGATAAATCGTTAGAGGACACTGGTACCAACATACGCCGTATAGAATATTCCCAAAACCTGCTCGCCATAATCAACACAATACGTTTACATCATGCAAGGACAGTTGCCATCGCGGACACAAGCGAGTTATTCAAATCAACCTTACGTTCAAATAGAAATGCTGTTGCGGCATTCATAGAAGCAAGTAAAATATTTAAGTTCTGTTTAGATTCTCGGTCTGATATTATGGTGCTTGATAGTATCAATCAACTTTTTAGAAGTATGAATCAAAATTTTAATTATCACATAAATAATAAGGACAGACATCGTAATGATTATTTTAATACCGTAATACCTCAATATTTACAAATACAAAATTTACTATTCTCATTGTTTGATTCTAATTTAGAACAAATTAATCAAAGCAGAGAGAAGAATAGCTATAAATTTAGGACATATTACGAAACAATTAATTATATTATTATTAGTTCTTTTATTGTTGTCGTCGTAATATTTATTTTGTTTCGATTCGTTTTTTATGATAGAATCAGGAATAGGCATATTAATTTAGACGAGAAATTGCTAAAATCTTTCCCTGATATATTCGATGTTGGGAACTCATCCTTGGATATTGAGGGAAAAATCAACAAAATAATAGAATATTACGATTCTAAAGATAGGGACAATCTCAAATTAATAATAACGGAAAAAAATAGAATTAATCATATACTGAATCAGTATTGCGATGTCTTTTTTGTGTTAGATAAAGATTTGAAGATGATTTATTATAACCATTCTGCTCAAGTTCAGTTTGGATTGAATGGAGCAGAGGTACTGAATGTCTCATTAAATCAAATCAAGTGTTCGGATGATTTATTCCCAAAATTTGCGATAGCTTTGAATATTTTCATTGAAGATATGTTGAATGATAATAATTATCATACTTCGGAAGAATTCGTTCATAAAAGCATTAATTATCAAGTTGAAATTAATGCCTTGTGCAACGAAGCTAACAATAAAGCAAACTATTTTTTAATTAGATTTTACAACTCAATTCGATAAGGTAGATTATGAAATATTTTATTATTATGATGCTTGGTTTAATTACTTTCTCAAATTTTATTATTGCCGAAGAAGCTCCTAAAAATCCGCAACACATAGTTAAAATCGGAGATTCTGCCCCCGACTTTAATATTCAATATTTAGACGGAGTGCGTAAAAAATTATCAGAGAACAAGGGCAAAGTAATTATGCTTCAATTTACTGCATCTTGGTGCAGTGTATGCCGCAAAGAGATGCCTTTCATAGAGAGCGAAATTTATCAAAAATTGAAGAATAATCCCGACTTTATGCTAATCGGAATAGACTTAAAAGAAGATTCCGCAACTATTAGAAAATTCCAATCAGCGACCAAAATAAGCTATCCGATAGTATTAGACCCTCAAGGCGAAATATTTGAACAATATGCAGAAAAAGATGCCGGAGTAACTAGAAATGTAATTATTGACAAACAGGGCAAAATTCGTTTTCTGACTCGCCTGTTCGATCGCAAAGAATTCGACGAAATGAAGAAAATTATTATTGAATTATTAGCAAAGGATTAGGCTATGTTTGAATATTCAGCATTTATATTTACTACATACACTATAATAATAAATATCATAGCTTGCTTTGCTTATTATACTGATAAAAAATTAGCCGAAAAGAAAAAACGCAGAATATCGGAGTTTAAGCTTTTGCTCTTTGGAGCGATGGGTGGGAGTGTAGGATCGATGTTAGGGATGATTCTATTTCATCATAAGACTCGGCATTGGAAATTCCGGATATTAGTGCCATTATTTATGGCTATCCACTTTACGATATTAGTCCTGATTTTTTAATTACAACTAAAATGTGTTCGAATACTTCCGTGCTCAAACCGCTTTAATATATATTATTTTCAATTAAAGATATTCAAAAGACAGCCATTATGTCTAAACTGCTAACCATTATACACATCTTGTAAATCGTTACTGACTTGTCATTTCTGCGGAACGAGTCTTCGAGTGGATGCCGGAAACCCTTTCTAGGGTTCAAAGTAGTTAATCTAACTCGCAAAACCTTCCGACAGGTTAAGAAACTGTCGGAAGGTGAATATTCGATAGTACCTTCGGAAGGTTTTGTCATTTAATGATGATTCATAAGCCAACTAATCCACTTTTATCATCTTAGCTTGATGCACTTCTGCTCCAGATTTGATGATTACATTATACATTCCGCTTGGAATATTGCTAACATCAAGACGAAGTTTATTGATGCCTTCGCTTAGAGAAGTAAAGTTATATGTAGCAACTATAGTTCCTTTTAAGTCGTATAGTTCGATTGAGATTCCTGACGAGATTCCTGCATCCGCAGGAATGACAGAATTATTCGCAGGAATGACAGAATAAGTAATAACTGCTTCATTTCTAACCGGTTGAGGAGAAATGGAGAAGTCTGAATTAGATTCATCTACATCAGCAGGATTTAGAGTATTAAAGTCCCAAGTAGGCGACCAAGCTGTTGAATCCGTAGTCGTTAATGCTTTCACTCTCCAAAAGTATTGAGTATTGTATAGTAAATTAGAAAGATTTTTCGAAGTCGTACTAATCACTTCATTTACAATCGGTGTTGCAAAATCTCTGGAAGTAGATACTTGAACTCTGTATCCGCTAACATCATTTACTTCATTCCAATTCAACGGAATATTGATGCTAATATTATTAGCAGCTAATGCAGGTGCAGTTAATTCAGGAGTATTTAAGTATTGAGCTTTATACTTTATAACGTAAACTTGATTAGATGGTACCCGTGCCGATAATGAAATACCATAGTCCAAGTTTAATATTCTATTGTAATAACCAGCAATATATGTATTACCAACATTATCGACAGCGACACTGTTAGCCACAGCATGTGCCGACATATAAGAGCTTAGATTCTCAGCGTATAGACATTTCCCGTCTGTATTAAATTTAATAAAGCAAGCAACAGCATTTTCTACATCACCCGACAAAAGCACTCCATTACCTAAATTTATCTCACCGGTATAATATCCAGCTACATAAACATAACTATTGGCATCGACGGCTATACTTAAAGCATTATCATATCTAGTCTCGCCACCATAACACTTAGCCCATAAGCACTCGCCAACTGAATTGAGCTTTGCAACAAACGCATCAGTACTTCCGTTCGCTGTTAAGGAAAGATTATTGTCCAAAGACATAGTGCCTTGGAAAATGCCAACGGTATAAATATTCCCAGCAGCATCTACTGCAATATTTTTAACTAAAACATCCTTACCGGTAGCTTCAAAACTTTTAGTCATTAGACATTCGCCAGAGGTATTAAATTTTGCAATAAATCCTGCACTGTTACCAGTAGTAGTTAGCTTCTTCTCATTTCCGAAAGAGATTGCATTCCGAAAAGTTCCTGCAATATAAATATTTCCATTTACATCAGTAGTTAATTTGGAAATTGATTCGGAATATTCAGCTGTACTATCAAGTCGGAAAGCCCATTGGCACACTCCAGAGGAAGAATATTTAGCTAAGAATTGATTACTGCTTCCTTCAGCAATCAAAGATATATTATTACCTAAAGCCATTGTATCTTCAAATATTCCACTTACAAAAATATTATCATTTACATCCACTGCTACACTATTAACTTCATCATAATTTAATCCACCAAGATTTTTTGCCCACTGATACTCGTTAGATGAGTTATATTTGGCAATATATCCATTATAATTTTTCGGTGAAGTTAATATTATTCCATTGCCCAAAGACATCGTGTCCTTATAAGATCCTACAACGTACACATTTCCATTTGCATCAGTAGCTACACTGTTTGCATCATCAGATTCACTGCCTCCAAGAGTCTGCCCCCATTGACACACCCCTAATGAACTATATTTTGCTATGTATCCATCTTTATTTCCCACATCAGACAAAGATAATCCATTTCCTAAATATTTTCCATCTCCAAAAGTTCCGGAAATATAAAAGTTACTACTTGAATCCACTGCTAAATTAGCACTAAATGTACCAATATTCTGAGCCCAAACATTAGCATTAGGATCGTATGAAGTAGTAAATGTCCAAGCAGGAGACCATGCTGAAGTATCAGAATTCTTCAAACTCTGCATTCGCCAATAGTATTCTGTGCGATATAGCAAGTCGTTTAGGTCGATAGTTGACGTTGTTACTACTTCATTAGTTATTGGAGTAGTAAAATTGCTACTTGTTGATACTTGTACTCTATACGCAGTTGCGTCATTTATAGTATGCCAATTCAAACGAGTATTAATATTGATACTTTCAGCATTATATTCGGGAAAATATGGAGCTGGCACTTTTACAGATTCACTATTAAATTGTAATATAAAACCATTGTTGTTTATCTCAGAATTAAAAATCTGCCCATCGTTCAAGAACATTTCACCATAGCCATACATACCGGCAGCGTAAGGATTACCAAGTGCATCTACTGCAACAGTATTTGCAGTTATACTTGCAGTTCCTGTAAGATTCTCAGCCCATACGCATTTTCCTGATGCATTATATTTCGCAATAAAAGAGCTGATATCCTGAATGCCAGTGAATGAGATAGCATTGTTAAATGTACAAGTTCCGTGGTAATGACCGACCAAATAACTATTTCCGACCGCATCGACAGCAACACTATTTCCATAGTCAGATAATTTACCGCCACAACTTGTAGTCCATTGACACACACCTGATTTATTAAACTTTGCTATATACGCATCGGCATTACCCAAAGACTTCACTGTGTCGCCATTTACATAAGCTATCGATTCATGAAAATATCCCGCCATAAATGAATTTCCTAAAGAATCAACGGCTATAGAGTTAGGCATACTAATACCTTTAGAGCATATTGCGGAAGCCCACTGACATTCACCAAACGAATTATACTTAGCTACAAAGCTATTGAAATTTTCCGGAGTACTCAACGATACCCCATTACCAAATGAGATTGATTTATTATAGTCTCCGGCTATGTAAATGTTACCGTCTGTATCTACAGTAACACAGTTGATACTTTCCGAAGAAACACTATCTATGAACTTAGCCCACTCTACCTTACCAGAGGAATTATATTTAACTAAATAGTCTTCAAAATAATCTGTGGATAAAGATACACCATTGCCAAAAGACACGTATTGTTGAAAACTTCCAATTACATACGAATTACCTTCAGCATCAACGGCTAATCCTTCTATTTGACCCAATTTCGTGGATCGATCTTGTATATTTGCCCATTGACACTCTCCGGTCGAGTCAAATTTAGCAACAAATCCGTCATTATCACCGGTCGAAGTTAAATATATAGTTTTGCTGAGGTACATTGTACCCTCAAAATAACCGGCTACATAAACGTACCCACTTGCATCAACAGCTATGTTATTTACAAAATTTAACCAATCCCCATCAAGACTTTTTGCCCAAATACATTCTTTGGACGAATTATATTTTGCTATAAAAGAGTTTCCATTACCCTTCCCATTTAAAGTTGCATCCAATGACACCCCGTTCCCGAAAGTTATAGCACCTTCAAATCTTCCAGCCACATACAAATTACCCTTTGTATCAAATACAACACTTCTCACCTCATCATAAGATGAAGAATCTTGACCAAGACTTATAGCCCACTGGGCTGCATGCAAATTAGTAGCAAAAAGCATTACGATTAACAAGTAAAAAAAGATTCTAAACATTATTTTCTCCCAATAATATGTATATTTGATGATTATTCAGTATTAGCGATATATAAAACGAATTAGTATTCAATTGTAAATAATATTTGCCATAATAGCACTCCTTATTTGGAATTGCAAATTAGTAATTTTTCAGTAAAGTACCAAGAAAAGATTCAGCATACTTAAACAAAAACTCCTCCGCTCTGCGATTGCTCGGCTGAACGGAGGAGTTTTAAAATAATTCAACTTCAGAATAATTAGTAATTATTCTCAATTTTAATTGTTTGAAGGAGTAAAACTGCTATTTACATCACCGCCGCAAAGCGATAGAATATTTATCACGGCATTTTCTCCATTGATAGTTACTGCCGTTGGATAGAATACAAAGTTCGCAATTCGCCAGTTCGTAGCTGTCAGATTGCCAATTTTTTGACGCAATGGTGCTACATCCAAACTGTTAATATTTCCATTGTGGTTAATGTCGCCTGCTAAAATCTGAATCGGAGTATATGAAATAATATTTCCGATCTTTTTGCGAAGCGAAGCACCATCTAAGGAGTTCAATCCGCCTGATGTCTTAGTTGTATATACTTCTATCGTATAAGTTCCATCCGCCAGTCCTGATACTGAATAATTTCCGTTTGCATCAGTAGTAGTCCTTGTTACTTCAATCGCCATATTTTTAATAATAATAGTGCAATTATTCATAGCGGTTCTTGCGGTATTTGCATACTTCAGCGTACCGCTCAAAGTGTAAGTCGAAGCTATTGTTTGAGTAGTAAAGCTGCGTTTTGTACTCCAATCGCTTTCCAAAGTGCCGTTCAATGCTTTTACTCTCCAATAGTAAATAGTTGATGGATTTAATACTGTTAATAATTGATTAGTATTTGTAGTTTCAGTGTTTATAATCAACGAGTCAAAAGTAATTGAAGTCGAAACTTGTACATTGTAGTCAGTTGCGTTGGCTACGGAGTCCCAAGTCAGAGTTGGCGTAACATCAACATTCTGAGTTAAATCGAGCGGAGACACTAGATTAGGAATAGTAGGAGTAAGCATAGTGACTGAATTCTGGAAACGTATATTCGGACGAATCGCTTGTACAGCACTAATTTTATTACTACTAATAAGTTGAGTAGTATCCGTACAAATATTATCTGACAGAGCATCTACAATAAATGAATAAGTCATATTAGGAATTGATGTACCGTAAACTCGGGATGATTTAGTATAGGCACCGTTGTCAAAGCAAATATCAATTAATAAATTAGAAATACCATCCCAATTATAATTCTGGCTTAGCTCAAGGTAACGCCATCCTGTTCCTGGAACTGTGTAATTCGCAGTAGCATAATAGCTCGTCCATCCGGAAAGAACTAATCCAGACACGGATGTTAATGTTGTAGGTTGCATTTTAATATTAAATGAAGACATTGCCTGAGTAACGGCTGTATCAACCTTAAAACCAATTTTAGAAATTGCTCCCGGATTCGCTCCGCTTGCATATAATTCACTAGCAGTAATTAGAATTTGTGTGCGAGAATCCATATAATAAGTATAGAACGGATACTGTACAGAGGATGTGCCACTCCCGATACTAACTTCAGTATTAATAGAGGAAGATACATTAAATCTATAAACACTTGACCAAGGAGATATTACTTCTTCCTGCATGGATTTTACTCTCCAATAAATCGTCGAATTGTTAGGGAATGCTACTGAAATGGTAGAAACATTTGAATTGTATTCATTAATAATATTTGTAAATAATGAATCTGTTGCGTATTGTACAATATGTGCAGTAGCAGTATAAGCTGTATTCCATTTGAATTGTCGATGCTGAGGAAGTATCGTCGCAGCATTTATTGGCAAAGTAATTATAGGTGCTGGCAAATATGTATTGAAATATTTTATAGCAGACCAATTAGATGTATCACTTCCCACTATAGCTCGCACTCTCCAACATATCCGAGAATTATTCGGTAGTGAGTTAGTTGTGAATGTAGTATCAACAATTGCATTATTTATAATAATAGCAAATGTACTATCGGTGGCAAATTGCACTTGATAATGTTGAGCTACAAAAGCAGAAGTCCAACTAAATGGAGAAATCGGAAATATAGTAGCGTTCGAACTCGGAGAAGCTAAAGTTGGTGCAGTTATCATAGTATTGAAATATCTTAATCCAGACCAACTTGATGTATCAGTACCAAGAATCGCACGTACTCTCCAACATAAACGAGAATTATTCGGTAATGTGCGAGTAATGAAAGTAGTATCCGCAATTGCCTCATTGATGATTAATCCAAATGTACTATCAGCCGCAAATTGTACTTGGTAATACTGAGCTATATATGTAGAAGTCCAACTAAAAGTAGAAACTAGAAAAACATTGGCATTCGAAACAGGAACGGATAAATATGGAGCTGGCATATTTGTATTGAAATATTTTACTGAAGACCAATTAGATGTATCCGTACCAAGTATTGCTCGTACTCGCCAATATATACGAGAATTATTCGGTAAAGTGCGAGTAATGAAGGTCGTATCCGCTATTGCTTCATTGATAATTAATCCGAAAGTACTGTCTAAAGCAAATTGTACTTGGTAATGATTAGCAACATATACAGAAGTCCAAATATATTTAGCAATTGGTCTAATTGATGAACCCATACTTGGACTTGATAATGCTGGAGCAGACATATTTGTATTGAAATATTTAGCTATAGACCAATTTGATGTGTCCGCACCAAGTATGGCTCGCACCCTCCAATATAAACGAGAATTATTCGGTAATGTGCAAGTAATGAAAGTCGTATCAGCAATCGCATCATTGATGATTATTCCAAATAAGCTATCGGAAGCAAATTGAATTTGATAATAATCGGCAATATATGTAGAAGTCCAACTAAATTTTGAGATTGGAATTATATTAGCATTCGAACTCGGAATAGATAGGGTCGGAATCGGCATAGAAGTATTGAAATATTTAATAGCTGACCAGCTTGAAGTATCTATTCCCAACATAGCTCGCACTCTCCAATATAAACGAGAATTATTTGGTAAAGTTTGAGTAATGAATGTCGTATCAGTAATTGCATCATTGATGATGTTTACAAATAAGCTATCGGAAGCAAATTGTACTTGATAGTGATTAGCAATATATGTAGAAGTCCAAGTAAATTTGGAAATCGGTATTATATTGGCATTCGAAGAGGGAACTGATAGAGTTGGTGCAGGCATAGTTGTATTAAAATATCGTGCTACCGACCAACTTGAAGTATCAGTTCCAAGTATAGCTCGTACTCTCCAACATAAATAAGAATTATTCGGTAAAGTTTGAGTAATGAATGTCGTATCAGTAATCGCATCCTTGATGATGTTTCCAAATGTACTATCCGAAGCAAATTGAATCTGATAATAATCGGCAATATATGTAGAAGTCCAAGTAAATTTTGAAATTAGAATAACATTCGCATTCGGATTCGGAACAGATAATACTGGAACAGAAACTATAGGCATAGTGCAAACCGAGGAACCATGAGTCCCAGCGTAAATATATTTACTATCGAATGCTAAACTATATACGTAATTATTGGTCAAACCGATATTAATTGGAGTCCAGCTTGTAACGCTATTATCGCTCATAAATACTCCACCGTCATAAGTTCCGGCATAAACACGAGTGCCACGAACGGCTAAACTATATACATGAGTTTCAGTTAAACCTGTATTTATCGGTGTCCAGTTTGAACCACCATTGTTACTTTGAAATACGCCTCCTCCAAAAGTTCCTGCATAAATATTATTGCCACTAATAGCTATACTTCGTACGTCTATATTCACCAATCCTGAATTGATTTGAGTCCAAATTGTATCGCCAATAGTACTCTTAAACACTCCACCACCATTAGTTCCGGCATAAACATTAGTGCCGCTAATAGCTATACATTGTACATCGGTATTTGTTAATCCTGTATTGATTTGCGTCCAGCTTGAGCCGCCATTATCGCTCTTAAATACTCCACTATAAGTCCCAGCATAAACATTGGTGCCACTAATGGCTAAACTTTCTACCCAAAAATACATTGAATTCATTAGTATCCAGCTGATGCCGCCATTATCGCTCTTATATACTCCGCTATAAGTCCCAGCATAAATACTACTATCACTAATAACTAAAGAAGTTACAGAAGTAGATAAACCTGTTTGCGTCCAGTTTGCTCCGCAATCTTCGCTTTTATATAAGGCATCAGTTCCAGCATAAACATTAGGACCACTAATAGCTAAACTTCTTACATCGGTATTTGTTAATCCTGTATTGATTTGAGTCCAGTTCGTGCCGCCAATAGCAATCTTATAAACGCCTCCTACATTCGTTCCGGCATAAACATTTGTGCCGCTAATAGCTATGCACTCTACATCATGATGTGTTAATCCATTATTGATTTGCGTCCAGCTTATGCCGCTATTATCGCTTTTAAATACACCGCTATATGTACCTGCATAAAGACTACTATCGCTTACGGCTAAACAATTTACATAATTAGTTGTCATACCATTATTGATTTGCGTCCAGCTTGTGCCGCTATTATCGCTCTTAAATACACCGCTATCAGTTCCGGCATAAACAATCGTGCCGCTAATGGCTATACACTCTACATTCGTATTGGTTAATCCGGTATTGATTTGCGTCCAACTTGTGCCGCCATTATTGCTTTTGAAAACGCCACCACCATAAGTTCCTACATAAACAGTATTGGCACTAATGGCAATACTGCGTACATTTGTGTTTGTCAATCCAGTGTTGACTTGAGTCCAATTTAAGCCTCCATTAACGCTCTTGAACACTCCACCGCTATAAGTTCCGGCATAAATGCTTGTACCGCTAATGGCTAAACTATATATATTTGTATTTGTCAAACCATTATTGACTTGCATCCAGCTTGTGCCGCCATTATCGCTTTTAAATACACCGCTAAAAGTTCCGGCATAAACACTAGTACCGCTAATGGCTAAACTATATATACTGTTATTCGTCAACTCTGTTTGCGTCCAACTTATGCCACCATTATCGCTCTTAAATACGCCGCCAACGTTATTAGTTCCGGCATAAACACTAGTGCCACTAATGGCTAAACTACGAATGCTTCCTCCAAAAGGACCGTTGGCTTGAGTCCACTGTGCGTTTAGACTTTGCACAAAGCAAAGTAAGACATAAGCGATAATCAAGAAAAGTTTTTTCATAAGAAATCCTTTTTTTGCATATTGTTAAAATAATCATTTTCAATAAATATATGCTATTCCAGTTTTCAATACATCCTTCACTAACGAAGTATCGTTACAATTTCATAATAAAACAAAGCAATTTATATGTTTTTGCCAACTTTGCCAAACTATTTCCGCAATAATTAGCAATATTGAATATATATTAATACAAATGTAGTATTATAAGTATTTTTTTAGTCTGGTGCTGTCTTATAAGTATTGAAATCGTCATGCTGAACGTAGCGAAGTATCCATAATTACCAACAAGTTCCGACCGAATTGGATTCTTCGCTACACTCAGAATGACGGAATGTGTCATTTTCCTTTAGTGAAAACGAAGTTTTCTTTGAGACCTCAGAATGACCAGTTTCCCCAATGATACATTTTCAACAG
>CAZIIZ010000019.1:0-13395 GCA_964539225.1 uncultured Hyphomicrobiales bacterium
TATGGTGATTCATGCTCTTTATAAAGATATTCCAGTTGGTGTTGTGGCTCTTGTATTGAATATTCCTTTGTTTATATGGGGATTAAAAGAAATCGGAAAGAGCTTCGCTTGGAGAACTCTTTACGGATTTACTATGAATGCCTTTTTTATTGATTTTTTTACTGGGCATTCTTGGATTCCTGGATTTGGATTTCTTCGACTTCAAGATTTGCAATCTATTCGTTCTTTGCTAGTAAACGATTTCCTATTTACTGTATTCTTGGGTGCAGCATTTTTGGGAATTGGGCTTGGTATCATTTTTAAATTCAAAGGTACTACTGCCGGTTCGGATATTGTTGCCGCAATTATGCAGAAACACTTCGGTATAAAGCCAGGTATGGCAATTATGATAATTGACTTTTTCGTGATTGGAAGTGCCGGAATTGTGTATGAATCGCAAGGTATAGCCGGACCGAATCAAACAGCTCTTACTTTAACTTTCTATGCCTTAACGCTTTTATACGTTTCGAGTTCAATCATTGATATGATACTTGATGGATTCGATTACGCTAGAGTAGCGTTTATTATATCCGATAAATATAATGAAATTGGCGATGCAATTATGCACGATATGGTTCGCGGAGCTACTTCTATCAAAACTCGCGGTTTATACAGAAATATCGAAAGAGAAATGATTATGACTGTAACGACTATGAAAGAAGTAACATCATTAACCGAAAAAATCAAAGATATTGATCCTACTGCATTTATTATTATTGCCAATGCTCATGAAGTATTAGGGCAAGGATTCAGACGCAGATTATAGTACAATTTATACTTATTTTTTTAGGCTTTTCGATTGAATTATTATTTATAATTCTCGAAAAGCCTTTTATTTATATTACACCTGATTCAATAATATTCAACGTTTTGGCTTCCGCATCTAATTCAGCCATTACTCCCAAGGGTAAAGTAATTTGATTGCTGGTATGCCCAATGGTTAAACCGTAGAGAGCAGGAATATTTAATTTTCCGACGATGTTGTCTATAATTTCGCCCAATGATGAGTCCCAAATTCTCGAAGGCTGAAGTCCGTCCGAATTGCAATCTTTGCAATAACCAATAACAATTCCGGCTGCTGCTTGCAATTTATTAGCTAATCGCAATTGAGTAAGCATTCTATCAATGCGGTATGGTTCTTCGCCCACGTCCTCAATGAACAATATTTTCCCGACGGTATCAATTTCGTAAGGAGTGCCTAAAGTGCCGCATACTAACGATAAATTGCCTCCGATTAATCTACCTTTGGCTTTGCCTTTGCAAACTGTACGAGTAGGGAAGACCTCGCGAAAAGTATTTTTCTCCTTTGAATTCTCGCTAATCCCAATCGGTTCGGTAGAGAATAATGCTTTCTTAAAATAATCTATGGTATAATTGCTAAATGCAGATAACAGTACCGGACCGTGGAAAGTAACTATTCCCGATAGCTTATTGATGGCTAAGTGCATTGCTGTAATATCGCTGTAGCCGAGGAATATTTTAGGATTTTTCCTTATTAAGTCGTAATTAATTCCGTCTAATATTTGCGGCGAACCATACCCTCCACGAATACACATAATAGCTTTCACTTCGCTATCGTCAAAAAACGTATGCAAATCGCTTAAACGTTCATCGACTGAACGAGTTTTGTATCCGCTACCTCGAAGTACATTCTCTCCGATTTTCATTTTTAAGCCAAAGTAATCCAAGGCTTCTTTGGCTTTTTTGAAATCATCCGGATCGGATACGGCTGTGCTTGGAGCAATAATTCCTATAGTATCGCCCGGCTTTAGCACTGCCGGTTTAATTAGATTATAGGTAGATATTTGCTCAGGAACTAATGGATGAACAACATCTTGAGCCATCAATTGATTGTTTATCAGCGATAATCCAAGAATTCCGCTCATAGCCGAGCCAACAAAATTACGTCTATTCATATCTATGCTCTCATTATTATGCACTATAATTGATGGATTTTATCAAAATATATGCCGAATTTGAATAAACATGATTATTAATTAGAGATAAATTCTGTAACGAATTAATTTACTGAGCATAATAGTGAAATATCCTTTGATTAATTCAAAAAAATCTAATAATTTAGCGTTTCATAAAATGGAACAAACGATAAACATTAAGGTAATGTATGCAGGATATACAAGAATTAAACGAGCGAATTAAAAATGTAAGCTCGATTACAAATATTATTATTTCGGAAACTTCTAAAGTCATCGTCGGGCAGAAGCAAATTGTAGAGAAAATGTTGGTCGGACTGCTTGCCGGCGGTCATATACTTTTAGAAGGCGTTCCGGGTTTGGCGAAGACTCTATTAATTAACACTATGGCGAATATTGTCTCGGCTAAATTCAAACGTATCCAATTTACGCCGGATTTATTGCCTGCGGATTTGATTGGTACGATGATTTACAGTCAGAGGACTGAATCGTTCGTAGTGAAGCGTGGTCCAATTTTCGCCAATTTTATATTAGCGGACGAAATTAACCGTGCTCCGGCTAAAGTACAAAGTGCATTATTGGAAGCGATGCAAGAAAAGCAAATTACGATCGGCGAAGAAACATATAAATTGCAAGAGCCATTTTTGGTAATGGCAACTCAAAATCCGATTGAACAAGAAGGTACTTATCCCTTGCCTGAAGCTCAAATGGATAGA
Source organism: uncultured Hyphomicrobiales bacterium (assembly GCA_964539225.1). GTDB lineage: Bacteria > Bacteroidota > Ignavibacteria > Kapaibacteriales > UBA2268 > CALLXS01. The sequence continues at coordinate 2,690 of CAZIIZ010000019.1, forward strand.
TTTATGCTTAAACTAATGGTGGACTATCCGAGCCGTGAAGATGAACGCATTGTGTTGCGTAGAAATATTCAAAAGGAAAAAATATTAGTTGATGCCTTATTGACTCCGGCTGATATTATGGAGGCTCGTTCATTAGTAAAAGAAATTTACTTAGACGAGAAAATCGAGAATTATATATTAGATATAGTTTTTGCTTCTCGCTATCCTCAGAAGTACAATCTATCAAAATTAGTGAATATGATTAGCTATGGTGCTTCTCCGAGAGCTACTATAAATATCGCTATGGCTGCTAAGGCAATTGCGTTTATTCGTGGACGTGGCTACGTAATTCCAGAAGATATTCGCTATATTTGCTACGATGTGATGCGTCATAGAATCGGATTAACTTACGAAGCCGAAGCTGAAAATATCAAGCAAGAAGACATTATCTCTGAAATATTAAGCAAAGTAGAAGTGCCTTAATAGGCGTTTTTCAGTACATAATAGCAACTCTTTCACTCATCCGATGACTTTAAGTCATCGGATGAGTATAAAACAATCTTATAATTATCACAATCAATCCCGGAATTAATCCAAATGAACAGAACAATAATTTTTCTCCCAATATTCTTGATTGCTATCACATATTTAGTTTTCAATCTAAATAGATTTATCAAGATATTAAAACTTGCTGAGAGTGAGGATTGCACCAATAATCCTAAAGCTCGTTTGTTGAAGACTTTAAAAGTAGCTTTCGCTCAAAGCAAAATATTGAGAGATAAATTCGGCGGATTGTCGCATGTAGCAATATTCTGGGGATTCCTTGTGTTATTATTCTCTGCAACAGAAGCAATTATTCAAGGCTTGTATTCTGAATTTTCTTGGAATTTCTTAGGCGGATTGTATAGCTTTATTTCCTTATCGACCGACGTCTTCAGCATATTCATTTTGTTTGGAATAATAATAGCGATAATTCGACGATTTGTTATGAAAGTGCCGAGATTGCAGGGCGATAAATCAGAAACGAAAGATGCTCTATTCGTGCTTAGTGCTATTTTTATTATTGTTAGCTCGCTGATAGTAAATTCAATATCTGCCTATCAATTACATTTACATTCTAACAGCTTTCAACCGTTTGCGAAATTGCTTTCTGGTTTGATTTCTCCTGACAATGCTTCGTCTATTTATGAAGTATCGTGGTGGATTCATATACTTACGATTTTAGCTTTCATGAATTATTTGCCTTTCTCGAAACATTTCCACGTATTCACAGCGATTCCGAATGTTTATTTTTCTACAATTGGTACGAATAATAAATTAGAGCGAATCGACTTCGAGCGAGAAGGTATCGAGAAATTCGGGGTTACTGATTTCGAAGATTTATCTTGGCGTACAGTTCATTCTGCATATTCCTGCACTCATTGCGGAAGATGTTCCGCTGTATGCCCTGCAACTACTACAGGCAAAGAATTAAGTCCACGAGAAATTATGATTCAAATCCGAAATCGTGCCGAGGAAAAAGGCGGATTGATAGTCGATAAAAAAGGTAATATTGACGACTCCGATACAACGGCGAAAGCTATTCTTGATAAGAGATTAATTGGCGACTATGAATCCGAAAGAGCAATTTGGCAATGCACTACTTGTGGAGCTTGTATGCAGGAATGCCCGATTTCTATTGAGCATATTCCGGCAATTATCGGAATGCGTCGTTCGCAAGTGATGATGACTGCCGAATTCCCAAGCGAATTGCAAGCGATGTTCGACAACATAGAGAATAATTACGCACCTTGGGCTTTCTCGCCTCAGGACAGAGCTAATTGGGCGGAAGGATTGGATGTAAAGACTTGTGCCGATAATCCTGAATTCGATGTCTTGTATTGGGTTGGTTGTGCGGGGAGTTTCGACGACAATGCCAAGCGTACTACTGTTGCTTTTGCTAAATTAATGCAGAAGGCAGGAATTAGTTTCGCAATTCTTGGCGAAGAAGAACGTTGCAATGGTGATATTGCTCGCCGAGCCGGCAATGAATACTTAGCCGATACGATGATTAAGATGAATATCGAAACTTTGCAACAGTACAATGTGAAGAAAATTGTAACCGCTTGCCCGCATTGCTTCAATACTTTCAAAAATGAGTATCCTGATTTCGGATTCAAAGCGGAAGTAGTGCATCATTCTGAATTTATTCTGCAACTAATCAAGGATAATAAATTAGAAATATCCGACAAATTAGATTTAAATTTGAGCTATCACGATTCTTGCTATCTCGGTCGCTATAATAACATCTATTCTGCCCCGAGGGAAGTAATTAATTCCGTAAATAATTCCTCAGTCAGTGAAGTTAATCGCACGAAAGATAGAAGTTTTTGTTGCGGTGCGGGTGCTGCTCAGATGTTTATGGAGGAAACCGACGGCAAGCGAATCAATATCGAGCGAACCGAAGAACTTTTAGCCACGAATTGCAATACTATCGCCGTGAATTGTCCGTTCTGCATGACGATGATTAACGATGGAGTGAAAACCTTGGAGAAAAGTGAATCCGTAAAAGTGCGAGACATAGCCGAGATTGTGTTAGATGCTTTGAAATAAGGGGTTTATTTCTAAGAGACTTCGCGTGCGGAAGTATGATGATGACGGAAAAATTAGAAAAAACTGATAATAATAATAACTTGGTAGATTCGTCAAAAAAGATGTAATTACAATAAGGATAACAATTTGCAAGTATTAGATACGAAATATAGTAAGCAAGAAATATTCCATAACTGGAATTTATCTATATTGCCGGACGAGCCGATAAAGCTGAATGCCGTAGATTTTTCGGCAATTATGATCTCTGAAAATACTTGGCGAGATATTCAGGAAACTTTGTATCTAATGGCTATTCCAGGAATGCGTGAGTCTTTAATCGATGGTAAAAATACTTCAATAGAAGAATGTAGCTCCGATTTGGAGTGGTGATGTGGAAATTAGTATTTACAAAGCAAGCTCAAAAAGATGCACTTATCAAGCACTTCCATTAAATTCCGATATAGAGAAAGGAGGTATTGTTACAATCTGGCAAATACCAACGATTTCGATGAAAAACAACTTTGTTTTACACCGGATAAACCACTAAATAGAATTAAAGGGCTATGGATAAAATAAAATATTATATAATTTTTTTCGTAACTTTAGTAAATATTGTAAATGCTTCAACAATATTATCAAAAATTAGAACTGTATATTTAGATAAAAAAACAGGGACTTTTATTAAATATAAATATATTGGAAAAGACAAATATTACATACTGTGGGGGAATAACTCGAATACACATAAAAGTAATAAAACATATCGAAACTTGGGTAATGGCGAATTATGGTTGAGGAATTATTCTAAACAATATTTTGAGTTATATCAATCAACAGGTACTTCAGCTTCAATATCGGTTTTTATTAAACCTGGAAATCCTAAAGTTATTGAATTAACAAATGTTATTTGTACCGATTTAGTTAATGGTAGAGCTGTGTATTATGATGACAATATCGGAGAATTATTTGTTTATAAATTCAATAGAGAAATGCGACAATTAATCAAAATAGATTCTTATTGTAAGGCAAGCGTTAGTTATGACTGTATAGATTCTTGCAAAATAGTAAAAAATAATGTTCTAATTTGGTATCAAGGTAATAATTGGAAAAATTATCAAGAACCCGATCCACAATATAGAATTGAAAAAATAAAAATATGATATTCAGAAATCATTTACTTTTTTTATCTTTCATCGGCAAAGAAAATAATGCAGAGAGCTGTTTCTGCGACTTCGGCGTGCAGAATATGATGATGTCGCAGGTAGTTTCTTGAGCATAATAAAAATATTATAAAACAGATAACGTCTAAAATTCAATATTAATTAATAAAGGTGATATATGTTGTTAGAACGCACACAGTCAGAATTGCTAATTAGATTGCCATTATCTATTAAGCTCTTTGAACTTCAGAAAATGCTGGATTTTATCAAATACAAAGAAATAATTTCTGAATCAAGTGCCGAAGATAATGAAATATTAAATCTAAGCAAAGAAGTGAATACAGCAATTTGGGATAGAATTAAAGCCAAAAGGCAATTAAATTGAATATCATAATAGATACAAAGATTGTGTTTAATGCGATGCTTAATCCCGATAATCCAATCTGATATTCTTAAATCGTTAAATATTCACATTACGTAATATTGGAAAAGTTTGGGATTAATTTACAAATATATTATTTCTGCGACAACAATTGAAAATAATATTTTGCATATTCAGAAATTTTTCGTAAGTTTGTATTCGGGTTAAGTGCTGTGCATCTACAACTATCCCAACTCCGTCAGATCCGGAAGGAAGCAGCGGTCAGATTGATTGTAGAGTGCCACAGATAGCTTAACCCTTTTTTTATACCCTAAGCCCAACTACCTCCCAAAATTATCCGTTATGGACAACTATTTCAAATACACTAAGAGCTAATTGGTTAAGCAGATTGAATTGATAAATGTAACCATTAACCACGTAGTGGTTGACTATTTGTAGTATTTAATTGATTTTATTATTAAAGCTCCGTAGTAGCGTTTCGTTAATGTGGGTCGCATCTACGATGCTATTTTTTCCATACACTAAATTTTTCTACAAACAGTAAGCGACTACGTCGCTGAAGATATTCATTAAATTCTTCATAATCATCTTAATCAGATAAATCAGCTGAATCAATGGTTCAGACAATATTAATCATCTTAATCAGATAAATCAATGGTTCAGACAATATTAATCATCTTAATCAGATAAATCAGCTGAATCAATGGTTCAGACAATCTTAATCATCTTAATCAGATAAATCAGCTGAATCAATGGTTCAGACAATCTTTTGTCACAGCTCACCAAACCCCGTTATATGCTATCGGCTAATAATTCCTAGCTATTTACAATCTTTTAGCATTTTATGCGTTCAAATGCTTTTAAAAAGTAAATATACTATTTAAACTATAATTATATAATAGGATAATAAAGATGAACCAACATACTTGCGATTTAGTAGTAATCGGAGCAGGACCCGGCGGATACGTTGCCGCTATTCGTGCCACTCAATTAGGTTTGAACACAATTTGCGTAGAGAAAGCTGACTTAGGCGGAATTTGCCTAAATTGGGGCTGTATCCCTACAAAGGCTTTACTTAAAAACGCTGAATATATGAATTTTATGAAGAATGCCGATGAATTCGGTTTCGATGTACCAAGTTTCACTGTTGATTTCCCTAAAGTAATCAAACGCAGCAGAGATGTATCAGCAAAAATGAGTGCCGGAATTGGTTTCCTATTCAAAAAAAACAAAGTTGAAAGCCTCAAAGGTGCTGCAGAAATCAAAGCTAAAGGAGTCGTTGAAGTTAAAGATGGCGAAGGCAACGTTACCGACACTATCAATTGCAAAAATATAGTAATCGCTACCGGGGCTCGTCCTCGTATGTTCGACGGTATCGAAGTTGATCGCAAAAAAGTAATCACAAGCAAAGAAGCATTAATACAAAAAGAAATTCCAGCCTCTATGATAATTATGGGAGCCGGAGCAATTGGAATTGAATTCGCTTATTTCTACAATGCTTATGGTACTAAAGTAACAATTATCGAAATGCAAGACAGAATTCTTCCGATTGAAGATAAAGATGTATCGTCCGAATTAGGTCGCCACTACAAAAAAGCCGGTATGAAACTGCTTTTAAATGCTCGAGTGTTATCAGCGAAAGCCGTAGGCGAAGGCGTTGAAGTAAAAGTATTGAAAAAGGATGGTACAGAAGAAGTATTGACCGCCGACATAGCATTGAACGCAATTGGTATCCAAGCCAATATCGAGAATATCGGTTTGGAGAATGTCGGGGTTAAAACTGAACGTGGATCTATCGTAGTTGATAAGTTTTGCCAAACAAACGTCGAAGGCATTTATGCTATCGGCGACGTAGCCGGAGCTCCATGGTTGGCTCACAAAGCCTCAGCCGAAGGCGTAATGATAGCAGAATACCTGACAGGTCATACTAAAGTTGGAGTTGATTATTCAAGCGTTCCGGGCTGTACTTATTGCATTCCTCAAGTCGCCAGCTTAGGCTTGACCGAAGCGAAAGCAAAAGAAGCCGGCTATGAATTGAAAATCGGCAAATTCCCATTTACTGCATCCGGCAAAGCTCACGGCATCGGCGAAGCTAAAGGATTCGTTAAATTAGTATTTGATGCTAAGTATGGCGAATTGCTCGGAGCTCATTTAATCGGTCCGGAAGTTACGGAAATGATTGGCGAAATCGCAATAGCGAAACAATTGGGAGCTACCGGTCCTGCCATCTTCAAAACTATACACGCTCACCCTACTTTAAGCGAAGCTATCATGGAAGCTGCTGCACAGGCTTGGGGCGAAGCTGTCAATATATAGTTTATACGTCAGATATTTTTCAAAGCCGGACTGAGTTCATTCATTCCGGCTTTTCTGTTTGCATCCTACGTTCTTTTATCCCGTTTTTTCTTGTCATTCCTGCGAAATCCGTCTTCGGATGGATGCAGGAATCTATGAAAATTGGATAATCATAACAGTCGCTCTTGAAAAGTATTTAGTTCTCACTACATCCTCAGATTCCTGCATACTCTCGAAGACTCGCTCGCAGGAATGACAAGTCTATTGTTAGAACTATTATGGATGTTACTTTTTATATTAATGAATGTAACTTGAAATTATAGTTCAGTGATGCCTTCTTTGATGGCAAACTTAATCAGCTCGACTTGATTCTTGAGTTCTAATTTGACCATTATGTGGTTTTTATGCGATTCGACTGTGCGGACAGAGATAAATAACTCGTCGGCTATTTCTTTATTCGATTTGCCTTCGGCAATTAATCTAAGCAATTCGACTTCCCGTTTAGACAGCAATTCATACTTCGATACGCTTTGCGGATTTACTTTCTGCATCATGGAGCGAATGATAATTTTCTGAATTTCCTCGGCAAAATATTCTTCCCCGTTGAAGACTTTCTCGACTGCCGTAAGCAATTCTCGTTTTGAAATATTCTTTGGTAAATATCCGCTCGCTCCGGATGCGAGAGCTTGCATCACAAACTCTTCGTTATTGTACATACTTAGAATAATAACTTTACAATTTGAGTTTGCCTGCTTCAGCAGCTTGGTTGCTTCGATTCCATTTATATTAGGCATTGAAATATCGACAATATAAATATCAGGGATTGGAGTCGGATTGATATCGGAATAATCGCCATAGCTATCATATTCGCCAATAATCTTAATATTGGCAGAAGATTCTAAAATCATTCTAATTCCATTACGCACGATTTTATGATCATCTATTAGAATTATATTTATCATGAGACTACTTCCTTATGCTTATTTCAATTGTAGAACCGCTCGAGCTACCGGAATTAATTACCAATTCGGCATTTATTAAATTCGCTCTTTCGTTTATATTGTATAAACCATTGCCGTAAAGCTTTTTGTTCTGAGGTTCGAATCCTTTGCCGTCATCTTTAATCGTAAATAGATAGCATTCGGGCGTTTCATTTAGAATCATTTCGATGTTTCGAGCATTGGAATGCGTTATGGCATTCTTTACTGCTTCCTGAATAATTCGATAGATATGCACACTTTCTTTTTCATTGATGTGGTAGTTAGCAATCATATTATTCTGGAGAGTAAAATTCAAATCCGGTTTGTTTGAACAGTAATTGACAATCTGTTTAATCCCTTCGAGAAGCCCTAATTCCGACAACACATTAGGCAATAAATCATTCGACATATTGCGAAGCTCGTCGATAGAATCATCTAGCAAATTCTTAGCACCTGTTAAAATCTTATCGTTTCTATCTATGCTGTCAGGTTCTAAGCATTCCAATTGCAATTTCAATGCGATCAATGACTGCCCAAGACCATCGTGCAGCTCTGAAGATATTCGCTTTCTCTCGACTTCAGTAGCCATAATATAGGCATTTAATCGCTTCTTTCGCTCGATCTCTAGCTCATCAGATTGAGTGCGAATCCTTTGAATCATCTGATTAAAGTTATTAGTTAAAGTGCCAATCTCGTCAAAGGAATTGCTTTCGACCGGAGCGGGATAATCTCCGCTATACATTTTAATTGATGCGTTAGTAAGATTAATTACCGGCGTGGTCAATTTTTTAGCAAAGAAATATGCAGCAAATGAGATGCCGATATTGATCAAGAATACTACCGCCAAAGTGGTTAGCCACATCCGTGCAAAGGGTGCATTGACTTCGTTCTCATCAATTTCGACTAACAAAATCCAATTAATCTTATCGAAATTTAGCTTCTCCGACACTCGGAGAACTTTTTCCCCACGATAATCAGAATGAATATTGTTCTGGCTATACAATGATGAACCAATTTCATTCATACCGAACGCAGAATACCTAGCATGCAATTCAGCATTAGGAATAAATTTAGAAGGAGAACGAAGGTACGCATCAGTACCGACTAAATACGATTCAATTGATTTGTCAATCAGACTGTCTTTGTTGTCGTGCGACAATAATTTATAGATTTTATCTTGATCAATATTGATAATCAGAGTACGATTACTGTCAATCTTTTCAGTGATATACAATTCCGAGAAACGCTTATTATAATCCGGCAATTCATTTATTCCAGAGTCAAGAACGCATTTATTAAGCGGGTCATTTAGTTGTGTAATTATACGGTCAGAAGTTGGATTGCAAAGTAATACTTTTAGAGACCTTTGGGATTTATCAACAACGCATAGATTCTTGAATGGAGCTACGCCTATTAACTGCATTAGCTTGGGACTATCGTAAATATTCGGGGGAAATTTTAAATCTTCGGATAAAGTTCTAGCTGAAAGCATCGCATCCTTCATCAAATTCCGAAGCTGATCTGATTTAATCCGCTTTACTTGAGCTAATTGGATAAATGCACGATTATAAAGTGCGTCCTTGGATTGCAAATAATATAACACAGTAACAATACTTATAGAAATAACATCAATTAAAATCATTGATATTACTATTTTCAGCACAAGCGATCTAATCTTCATAATATTGGCTTATCCTACTTAATATTTACTTCAGGATTTGTGTTATTTTGATGGATTTGGAACAGTTCCTTTTTTTCTAAACGGGAACACTCCGGCTTGAGCCGAAATATTGAGCAACGTGCCCATAGCCGCCGCATAAATTAATATCGCCGTACCGCCATAGCTTATAAATGGCATTGGCACGCCTGTATTTGGGAGTAAACCGCAATTTACGCCTGCATTGACCGTGGCATAGAAAGTAAAAGTCATCACGATGCCTGTAGCCAAAAAGTAACCGAATTCGTCCGGTGCGTTCCGAATGATTTTTGCTCCACGCCATAATATCAACATAAAAGCAAAAATAATTATCGCAGCTCCGATGTATCCATATTCTTCGCCGATAATCGAATAAATAAAATCGCCGAATGACTCCGGCAGAAATAAATTGCTCTGTCGGCTTTGCCCCGCTCCTAATCCGGTAACTCCGCCATTTCCGAATGCTAATATCGCTTGCGAAGTTTGATAGCTGTATTTATCTAAGTTATCTGTTGCTCCGCCGCTCATACCGAGATAGGTCAAGAAACGTTGCACACGGTACGAAGCACTCAATGCGAACACTCCGGCTCCGAGCATAGAAACTAACGCTGTAGTGCCGAGATGTATCAAATTTACATTACCAACGAACATTAAGCCCAAGGCAATTAAATAAGTAACGAATGCAGTCGAGAAGTTTGGCTGAATCGCAATCAATCCGGCAATTAATACCGACCAAATCAGCGGAGGCATCATCCCATACTTGAAGCTTTTAATTACGCTCTGTCGTTCGGCTAATAATGCCGAAATATGAGTAATCAGGGCAAATTTCGCTAACTCCGACGGCTGGAAACTGAACGGACCCAAGTCAATCCATCTATATACATTATTAATCGGGACCGACACAATAAAGACGAGAACTAATGGGATCAGAGAAACTAATATGAAGAGCTTGGAATATTTCTGCCAAATATGATAATCAACTTTAGAGAAAAAGAATAACACCAAAATACCGAGCAACACCTTAATACCATGGCTGTATAAATAAGTCTCAGCGATTCCGGTTTGCGACAATGACTTCTGGGCACTAGCACTAAACACGAAACTAATACTAAATAGCATCAATCCAATTACAGGAATTAATATAAACCAGTCCAAATGACCTTTGATTTTATTTTCTATTTCCATTCCTCTTTTTCCCCGTTTGTATTTTTAATGAACTGCAAAAATAATTAAACTAATCAAATAATAAAAGGAATAAATAATATAAAGGATGACCGAACTAAATGAATAGCTAAATCATCCTTTTCTGTGAATTAATCATTTATCAAAATCAAATATTATCTTACAATTTCAAATTTTGAATTTATAGTTTTATCGCCAATTTTGATATTCATCAAGTATTGTCCGCTCGGCAATTCATTGACCATCGAGAACAATGAATGCTTGCCTTGAGTTAATATTCCTTTGCTATCGGTCATTAATAATTTGCCGGATATGCTATAAATTTCTGCTTCAACATTTGATTCTGTTTCTAAATTGATAGTATAATTTATGAAATCAGTAGTCGGATTCGGATATACATTTACTTTGTTCGGCATCAATACTAAATCATTTTCTACTCCGCTTGAATTGAGAAGTGGAGT
>CAZIIZ010000020.1:0-13340 GCA_964539225.1 uncultured Hyphomicrobiales bacterium
CGGAGTAAAGATAAGAATTAATCTTATACAGCGTAGCTGTTAAACGTTAGTAACATTGTAGTTCCGTCAGATTAAAACAACTCCGTAGGAGTTCGTTAATTCTATATCGCTACGTTTACTTTTTCAATATTTAATATTTGAAGCAGGTCGTTCGGATTCATACCAAGTATAAAGCCTCGCTTGCCTCCGTTTATATAAATTGTGTCAATATCAAAAATAGTAGCCTCGGCGTAAAGTGCTAATTGAGTTTTCGTGCCGAACGGACTAGTGCCGCCGAATTGGTATCCAGTCCATTTCATAGCTTTGTCTTGCGGTGCCGGCGACAGCATTTTGCAATTGATTTGCCGAGCTAATTCTTTAGTGGATACTTCTTTATCGCCGTGCTGAAGGCATATACAGCCATTACCATTTTCGTCAGCAAATACTAAGGTCTTGATTACCGAATGCTCCGGCACCGACAGTTCTATTGACGTTTGCTTGGTGCCGCCTTTTTCTTGATAATCATATTCATACTGTTCGAATTCTACTTTTTTACTCTTCAGAAATCTTATTCCTTGAGTTACCGGGAAACTCTTTGCCATTGCTCTATTGAACTCCGAATGTTTTTAAAATATGGTTTATTTGATTAATGATCAATTCTATGTTTATCGATAAGTCTGCTTAATTTACTAATTTCTATCGGTTTAGAAATATACTCGTTGCATCCTGCCGACATTATCATTTCTCTTTCGCTATTGAAGGCGTACGCCGTCTGAGCTATTATTATAATTTTTGTATTAAATTCTCTAATTAGCTTCGTAGCTTCGATTCCGCTCATTTTTGGCATTTTTACGTCCATAAGCACTAAGTCAATATCTGGATTATTTCTGCATATTTCTACTGCTTCTATTCCATTGCGAGCTATCAATGTTTCTCTGCTAATCTTTCTAACCACAATTGAAATTAGTGATTCAGAGATTTCATCGTCTTCAGCTACTAATATTTTCAATTTGTTTAGTGTATTATTCGCTACTTGCCCTTCTCGATTTTTCTCTAAATTGAATTCATTTTGAATATTCGCACTATAAGGAGTAGAGAAAAAGAAAGTAGTGCCTTTGCCAATCTCCGATTCCAACCATATAGTGCCTCCGAGCAATTCGACTAATCCTTTGCTGATAGCTAAGCCCAAGCCAGCACCTTCGAATCCTCTCGATATTGACAAATCAATCTGAGAGAATCTTTCAAATATTAATGCGATATTTTCAGGAGAAATCCCAATACCCGTATCTTTTACAAAGAATATTACCATCGAATCGGCAATCGAATATCCGAATTCGATAGTACCTTTTTGTGTAAATTTTATAGCATTAGCTATTAAATTCGTTAGTATCTGATTGATTCGCATTTCGTCTGTTTGGATTATGCAATCTTTGTTATCCAAATCTGTAGAATATGATATAGATAAATTCTTCTGATTAGCAGTCTGCAAAAAGAAATTATAAACATCTCTTATTACAGAATTTAGCGAAACTAATTGTTTCTGGATTTCAATCTGTCCGGTTTCAATTTTTGAAATGTCCAAAATATTATTCACGATTTCAATTAATCTGTTGCCGCTTTGCTGAATTATCGTAGCGTACATTTCAATTTCGTTAAACGGAATATTACCACTGCCTAACATACTCGAATATCCGATTATTCCGTTGAGCGGAGTTCTGATTTCGTGCGACATATTTTGCAAAAATGCTGTTTTGAGTTTGTCGCTTTCCTCAGCTTTCGCCTTAGCCATTTCCAAATCAGTATTAGTTCGGCGAAGGATTTCGTTCAATTGAATATATTCTTCATATTGTGCTTCGAGTTCTTGGTTTTGCCTTTGTAGCGTTTCTTCGGCAAATTTCCGATCTGAAATATCTGTAATAAAACCTTGAAGCATTGCACTACCGCCATCAGCACTTGGCATCTTGTGTCCGCGTTCCCATACAAATTTAATTTTCCCGGTTTTATCAATTATTCGATAATCAATAATAAAATATTTGTTTTTGCTAAGTGCATTATGAATCAATCTATCAACTAATTCTCTGTCGTCTGGATGAATCAATTCATTATATGATAGCAGTTTATTATCAATTAACTCCTCCGGCAAATATCCGGTTAATGACAAAGCTCCGTCGCTCACAAACTTCATAGTCCAATTTTCGTCATCTAAACAGCGATATACTAATCCCGGTAAATTTGTCATCAGAGAAGCTAATTCCTTTTCGCCATTCTCTGCATTAGCTTTCGCTATCATTAAATCATCATTTGACTGTTTGATTACTTCGTTCAATTGTAAATATTCTTCATACTGGGCTTCGAGTTCTTGATTCTGCCTTTGTAGTAATACTTCATTATACTTTCTTTCTGTTATATCGCGAACAATTGATATTGCATTATAATCGCCGCTTAACACTAATCTGCATTCGTAATCTCGAAGTTTATTTTGAGCCTCTAACTGATATTCATAGACCTGCATTTCGCCAGTAGTGAATACCAACTCTAACTGCTTATCTGTATAATCGGCTAAATATTTAGGCAGTACGTCCCATATACTTTTGCCAACGAACATATCCGGTGGATATAGCAAAGTATCGACTCCTCCGTGGAAATCAACAAATTTCCGATTAATATCGAACATAAACATCAAGTCAGGATTCGCATTTAGCAAGGACTGAAATCTTTCCTTGCTCTCAATCAAGGACTTGTTTGTTCTCTCCAGATCAAGAGTTTTTCGGGCTATTTTCCTTCGTAAAGTAATGCTCCAAATAAACATTATCAAGAATAGCGATATTATAGCAATTGGTATCCAATAGTATTGCTTTAGCAAATTCCAACCAAATTTATTATGTGGGTCTAACTGCGACATCCATTTGGAATATATTTCTTCATACTTTTTGTTTTGCACTAATATGGACATAGCACCATCAATTTCTAAAGCTAATTCTTTGTCCCCAACTGAAGAGGCAAAACAATATTTCATTTTAAACAGCGACAGTGATGTGCAATATACATCTTCAGCATCTAATTTATTTATCCAATAATAACCGACTAATTGATCCAACATTGCGTACTGATAATCACTATTTTCCAGCAATACGATTAAGTCTTTGTAATTAGGAATAGTCTGAACAGTAGCCTTTATCCCATTATCTCTTAGGAAGTCGATGCCGATGTCTCCTTTGATTGTTATTATCTTTTTGTTGTTTAGATCGCTAATGGATTTTAATTTAGGACTTCCATTTTTAGCAAAGACTGCGTAAGAAGAAATATGATAAGGCTTCGTGAATGAATACACCTTGCAGCGTTCCGGAGAATATACTATATCGTGTATAAGATTTGTATTGCCATATTCCAAATTATTGCGAGCATCGCCCCAAGACTCTAATTTTAAGTCGATTTTTTTATGCAGAATACTGCCCACAGCTTTAGATAAATCCACACTAAATCCGGCTGGTTTCCCGTTGTCATCTATAAAACTATACGGAGGATAATCGAACGAACCGCCAATTTTAATAGAATTACTATCTGAATTGGAATATAGATTAGTATATGCCATCGTTAACAATATCAAGCAAAAGCATAGCTTAAATAATTCTAATGATTGATATTTAGAATTACATACCGATTTAGAATCGACGCATTTCGATAATATTATTGATTTTATGCGTAACTTCGCATCAGAAAATATTTGCTTCATACTGTTCCTTTTCTTCATACGCTGTAATTAGCTTAGTCTATATTGAAATAATTATAACGCCTACATATAGAATAAACATATTAATACAATATATGAATAATATATTTCTATACCAAAATATATTTTATTCTTATCGTTAATTTATTCAATTGACGTATTGGATAGAATTAAAATTATAAATTTTTCTTTGAGGTTTCGGTCGTGTATAGCGTTGCAGCGGAATCAATACCAATTTTTTCAAATTTCACGTAATATGAATTCCAAAGGTAGTAGATTATTCCCAATTTTCATACTTACATTTTTGAAAGTCCGAAAATAATCAATAAGAGTGTAACTCCTACGGAGTTGAATCGAACACTTATATATTTTCAATTAGTACAGAATAACAAAAACACAATTTATAGAGAAAATAATCCTGAACCCTGTCATTTTCTTTTAGTGAAAACAAAGTTTTCTTTGAGACCTCAGAATGACCAATTTACTTACTTTTTCAACAGACTATTCGCTATATTGATTTTAGGCAAAGTAATGATAAATTCCGAACCTTTACCGATTTCGCTTAATATTTCGATAGCTCCATTGTGCTTGTCCACGAATTCCTTGCATAAAATTAATCCCAATCCTGTACCAACTTCTCTATTGGTGCCGAGAGTAGTTACTTGAGTATCAATTC
Organism: uncultured Hyphomicrobiales bacterium; assembly: GCA_964539225.1. Lineage (GTDB taxonomy): Bacteria > Bacteroidota > Ignavibacteria > Kapaibacteriales > UBA2268 > CALLXS01. The sequence continues at coordinate 4,386 of CAZIIZ010000020.1, forward strand.
TGAATAATTTATTGATAGTGGACTTCTCCATTCCGACTCCGTTATCTTTAATTGAGATACGAATACTATCAACACTTTCGCTACAGCTTACGTCGATATTTCCACCATTAGGAGTGAATTTCACTGCATTTGAGATTAGATTGCGAATTACCGTAGCAATCATATTTGCATCGACTTCTATATCGGACTGATGTTCACATTTTGAATTAATACTAATAGATTTATTTTTTGCATTTTGAGAATTGCTTTTTATACAATTTTCAATGATAAATATTAAATTCTGCGATTCTGGTGTAAAATTAATGCTTCCTCGTTGCGAATGAGACCACGTAAGCAAATTCTCTAATAAATTGTATAAAGTATTCGTACTCTTTTGGAGCATTTGCAAATATTCCTTGCGTTCGCTTTCGTCGAAAGTATCATAGTAGATATTCATAGTTTCGATTACTGTTTTCAGCGATGAAAGTGGATTTCGCAGGTCGTGAGCGATAATTGAGAAGAATTTATCTTTTTGATTGTTCAATATTTGCAATCTGTTCTCGGATTCTATCAGTGCAATTTCGGCATTTTTTTTGAAGGTATTATCATTCGCTAAAAATATTACAGAATCATCGGATATATACGAAACTCTAGCTTGAAACCAAAACTCTTCATCGGTATAAGTCCGCATTTTGTATTCTATTATTTGAAGCTCTTTGGTACTGATACATTTTCGAATTGCATTCAAAAGATATTCTGCTATTTCATTATCAAATACAGCTTTTATATTTTTGCCGAGTAATTCTTTTCTCGGCAATATTAAGAAATTTTCGCGAGTAGGGGCGATTTTTATGTAATCACCATCTGCATTAAATTCAATTATCAAATCCTCCATTGAGGCAAAAATTGCTTTTAGTTCTTTCTCATTATTTTTTAGTCTGATTAACGCACTTGCTAACAGCCATGTGAGCAAACTGATAATTAAAGCACTAATATATAAAATGTAAGAATTTTCGGCTCTTGAAATATTTTGCCAACCAAATTTTGGAATACTAGCTAATACCCAATTCCCTGTAGGCAAGGAAATATCAATTTTAACGGGATCGTGTTGAAATATCGAGCTGTCGCCCCAGAAAACATTTCCGTCCTCACCTTTACCGTCAATGCCTTGTAAGGCATATTTATTATGCCCGTCATCGCTTACTAATTTCGCTTCTTCGAACAATTTGTCTCGTTTGATTACTATATCGGTTACTCCCCAGAAATTATCTTTTTCGCCTTTGCTATTATTAGTAAAAATGGGAGTATAGCTAATAAATGCGATGCCGCCTTCGACCAAGTCTAACGGACCAGCTACAAATGCCTGATGCGTTTCTATGGTCTTTTCTACTATTACTTTACGTTCTGGGTGAGACAACAAATTCAATCCGATTGCTGCCGTATGTCCCTTTTCCGGATAAATATAAGTAATAATACAATCCTTTGATATAGATAAAGTATTAATTACAGTATCGCCTTTTTTGAATTCGGTAGCTAAATCTTGAAATTCCGATTTGTCAATTTTGGAATTAATGCCAACGTATGCCGCAATACTTTTAGTATAATATATACGTGAGTACAAAGCCTTTTCTAATTGTGATTTTTTCCCAATTAATTGTTCGTAGATATTGGCTCGTACTGTTCGCTCGAAGTCTAAATCTCGGTAATGATTATACTCTTTGATTCCGAGAAGTATGATAATCAATGTAACTAATGCTATAAATATTGGGCGGTAATTTCTCTTTTTTTTATAATACCAATCCATTGTTTTTATCTCTTATGCTGAATGTTTCAAAAATTTGAAATTGGGTAAAATATCCGTTATAGTCTAAACATACATGTTATTCATCCCATACTGCTAACCATTATACACATTTATTAGAGTTGTCATTCCTGCGGAACGAGTCTTCGAGTGGATGCAGGAAACCCTTCTTAGGGTTCAACGTAGTTAATCTAAGCACTTGATAATACAAGCGAACTACCGACTATAATCAAAACTCTAAGATAATAGATTCCGGTATTTATCAGTATTACCAAAGATGTGTATAATGGTTAGCATACCGAGAGTAAAAACAGCTCAATATGAGACAAACAGTCCATAGTACTATAATCGTAGAAACTTATAAAGTTATTATTAACGTTTCCTTGGTATTGCGTTTACCATGAACTATATTTTTAGGAATCATAGAAATCTCGGATTTTACCTTTTTCTCAAATTCATCTCTGAATTTAGTAATAAATCCTTTCACCGGCCAAGCAGCTGCATCGCCTAAGGCACAAATCGTTCTTCCTTCGATATTTCCGGCAACTGAAATCAGCAAGTCTAAATCTTTACTTGTGGCTTCGCCTTTATCTACTCGCTTCAATGTTTTCTCCATCCATCCGCATCCTTCTCGGCAAGGAGTGCATTGTCCGCAAGATTCGTGATGATAGAAGTGTGCTATTCGCTTAGTTACCTTTACTAAATCGGTATCTTCGTCCATCACGATAATACCGCCGGTACCGATGTGAGTGCCGTATTGCTTCAATGATTCTTCGTCCATTTTCACGCCTTCGATTTCGTCGCCACGCAATGGAGGCATAGACGAACCGCCTGGAATCACTGCTTTGATTTTTTTGCCATTTTTAACTCCGCCGCAGACATTATGAATAATATCGGTTAATAATGTACCGGTCGGAAGCTCATAAACTCCCGGTTTGTTGATATGACCGCTCACTCCGAATAGCAATGTACCCGGATGCTTAGGTTCACCGATTTTGGAAAATGCCTCTGGACCTATATTCATAATCGCAGGAATTGTGGTAATAGTTTCTACATTATTTACAGTGGTCGGCTTGCCCCATAGACCGCTTTGAGCAGGGAATGGTGGCTTAACTCTCGGATAGCCTCGCTTGCCTTCTACGGAATTCATTAGAGAGGTTTCTTCGCCGCAGACGTAAGCTCCTGCTCCTTTATGAAGCACGATTTCCATAGTGTAATCGTTGCCGAATGTATCTTTCATCGCTTTACCTACGAAACCACGCTCATAAGCAGTATCAATTGCTTTCTGCATCAAATCGACCCATTTATGATATTCACCACGTATATAAATATACGCAGCGGTTAATTGCATAGCATATCCGGCTATCAAAATTCCTTCAATTAGCTGGAACGGATTGTATTCAAATATTTGACGGTCTTTAAATGAACCCGGCTCGGATTCATCGCCATTAACTGCTAAGTATTTGACTATCTGATTGCCTTTGGGCATAAATGACCATTTCAATCCAGTTGGGAAGCAAGCTCCGCCTCTGCCTCGTAAACCTGATTTTTTCACTTCATCGATTACTGCATCGGAAGTAAGCCTGATTGATTTTTTGTATGCGTCGAATCCACCATTTTGCAGATAGACATCTATGTTATCTAAATTTGGTATATCTTTTAGAATTAATTTTGGACTTTGCATCGTCTAATTCTCACTATCTATATGTTTAATTTTTTGCATTATATATGCTTTACAAATGCCGTACATTTATAATTCTATATAAATGAATTAGTAGCGTTTTTATTTTATTATTTCACTATTTTATTTAAAAGTGGCGAAAATTCCATAAAACCTTACTGTACATACGACCTCAATTTATAGACATTTTGTACATCTTTTGATTTTCTCATTACTATGATTTGCTCGAAGACTCACAAAACCGGAATGACACTATTTATCGATACAACAAAAGATGTGTATAATGGTTAGCTTAGGATTCTGACAATCTTTATTACGACAAAACCCTTGGAAAGCTATTAACTATTCCAAGGGCTTTGAGTATAAATGGGAATCGTACTATAAAATCTATCCCAAGATTTCCAATTCAGCAGGAGCAGTAGTAATATGTTTGCCACCGTTTTTAGTAACAATGATATTATCTTCCACACGCATACCGAATTTGCCCGGCAAATATACTCCTGGCTCGATAGCTAGAACTGAATTCTCCGGAATAATTTGGTCATCTAATCGGAATGATATAAATGGATATTCATGAGCTACTAACCCGATACCATGACCGAGCGAATGCTGGAAGTAATCGCCGTATCCGGCTTTGGCTATCATATCGCGAGCAAAAGCGTCTAAAGTTTTGCCATTCATTCCGGGGCGAACATTAGCGATAGCATTTTCTTTCGCTGCTACAAGCAATTTATAGATTTCCTTTTGTTCCTCAGTAGCCGAAGCAATTGCATAAGTACGAGACAAATCAGAAATAAATCCATTGACTACGCAACCGAAATCAATTAATACTATATCGCCTTTTTCAATTACTTTATTGCTTGGTTGTCCATGCACTAAAGCACCTCTTGCACCACTAACTACGATAACATCAAAAGCATCGCCTTCGGAGCCGAGCTTTCTGCCTTGATAAATTATCTCGGACGAAATGTCTTTCTCGGTTACTCCCGGCACAAGCATAGGTTTAATAATTTCAATTACTTTTTCTGCCGTACGGCATGACAACTCGATGCTTTTTAGTTCTTCCGGCGATTTCGCAATTGTATATAGTTCCACTGGCTTCAGAGCTGGCTTCATTTTGATTGGTCGAATGCTATTGCGAATTTGGACAGTATCGGCGTAAGTCATTCTGTCGGATTCAAACGCAATGGATTCGATATTTTTCAATATTTCTCCGCTAGTAACTAAGCCCCAAGGGTCGCGACTGATATGCACGGACATATTTGGCAATTTAAACAACTCGGATTTGACTTGCTCTTCATATCTATCATCTGTGATAAAATGAATAGCGTCGGAACTAATGAATAGAGTAGCAGCCGAACCTGAAAAGTTTGTCAAATATCTGATATTTGGTAAATGCGTAACTACTAAAGCATCGGCTTTGAGTTCGTCTTCCATATTAAATTTAATTTGTTGAAGTCTCATTTCAACTTTTTCCGGTAGAGCCGGACGGTCGTAATTTGATAAATTTATTGCACTCATAATTTCGCTTTATATTTTTTATTGATTCAATAATATTTTTTCTGATTAATCCTATTTAACAAAGTAATTAGACGATTCTTTAGTTATCTGCACGTCGTGCGGATGCGATTCGCGAAGTCCGGCGGCAGTAATTCGAGTGAACTGTGCTTTTTCTTTAAAATCTTCAATTTTAGCACAACCGCAATATCCCATAGCAGAACGCAATCCGCCTGTGATTTGATATATAGTGTCATATACGCTGCCTTTGAACGGCACTCTTCCCTCGATACCTTCCGGCACGAGCTTGGTGATACCATCTTCCATATCTTGGAAATATCTATCGGCTGAACCTTCCATCATAGCTCCGGCTGAACCCATACCACGATAAATCTTATAAGCTCTGCCTTCGTAGAGAATTTTATCGCCGGGACTTTCTTCGTGTCCAGCTAATAGCGAACCGATCATTACGGTATCTGCTCCGGCTGCAATAGCTTTAGCTACGTCGCCTGTTTGCTTGATACCGCCGTCTGCGATCACGGGGACACCGTATTTTTTAGCTTCATTAGCTACATTCATCACAGCAGTTAATTGCGGAACGCCTACTCCGGCAATGATACGAGTAGTACAAATGGAGCCAGGTCCAATTCCTACTTTCAATCCATCTGCTCCGGCCTCAATTAATGATTTTGCAGCGGCTGCAGTGGCGATATTTCCTGCTATTACAGGCAATGTCGGGAATTGAGCTTTGATTGCTTTCAGCATATCCATCACGTTTTTAGTATGTCCGTGAGCAGTATCAAGGAATACGACATCCACACCGGCTTCATAAAGAGCAGAAGCACGTTCTAAAGTGTCGCCTGCGATACCCAAAGCTCCGGCTACGAGCAATCTGCCGTGAGCGTCTTTAGCAGCATGCGGATGCTTTTTCTTTTTTTGAATATCTTTGAAAGTGATTAATCCACGCAATGTCATATCAGTATCGACCACAGGCAATTTTTCTATTCTGAACTCTTGAAGCAATTTCTCGGCTTCTTCCAATGTAGTACCCATCGGAGCAGTATAGAGTTTATCTTTGGTCATTATATCGCTGATAGACAAATTCGGATCGGGATTGAATCGCAAATCTCTATTAGTTATAATTCCGATTAATTTCTGGTCTCTATCAATTATTGGAATGCCTGAGATATGGAATTTCGCCATAATTTCGACTGCATCTTTGATTCGTTTGTCGCCTGTCAAAGTGATGGGCTTCTGAATCATTCCGCTTTCCGAACGCTTTACTCGGTCGATTTGATCAGCTTGCTGAGCTATAGACATATTTTTATGAATCACTCCTATTCCGCCTTCGCGAGCCATAGCTATAGCCATACCGAATTCAGTAACGGAGTCCATAGCGGCACTAATCAAAGGTAAATTCAGAGCAATTGTTTTGGAAAGCATAGTTTGCAGATTAGTCTCTCTCGGTAGTACCTCGGAATACGCAGGCACGAGCAGTACATCGTCGTAAGTAATTCCGGTCTCTAATATCTTATTCTCTTGCATTTTAGTGTAATCTATCTATATTTTTAACAATTCTTATCTATCTCGAAATATAAACATATATATTCGATAATAAGAAGAAAATATTTTAAGCTGATTTGCAAAATATACAAAATAATATCCGATTAACCTTAAATATATCTTGATTTTTATTTATCATATCGTTAATTTGCGTAAATATTTATCAACAATTATTAGCAGGTTCTGCAATGAAATTAAAGCTACTATTAGTCATTTTCTTTTTACCGATGCTGCTCAATGCACAATCAATTAAGTTCAGCCCATTAACTTTCAACAAAAATTATTGGGAATGCGAAAACAAATGGGTCGTTTTGAAAGATCTAAATCCAAATGATACTACATTTTTAGGCTTTATCTATTTGGATGAAGAAGCTGGATATACAGAAGAGCTTTCTTCAAATATTAAGTTAATGCCTTCCGGTGATTTGGTCTTAATACCATTTGACACATTATCAATTAAATATACAATGAAAATAAGATTGTCCGACGGCGATAGTCCATTTATCGTTTTGAAAGACGCAAATACTGGTGAAAAAATTAAGACTGTTCGCATGGATGGAGAAAAAAATAAATATGCTATATTACCTGACGATATTGTGAAACATTTAGGACTTCCGATAGAACCGGAATGGCTCAAGTATTACAAAAGAGATACAACAACCGCTAATTATTTTACTCGCCTTGGATTTCACTTGAACCATGTCGGACGAAGCGATTCTGCTTTAGTATTTTTAGAAAAATCATATAAGATGAATGAAAAAGACGAATCAACATGCTTCGAGTTGTCTTATGCCTACAATGCCTTGGGACACTACGAAAGTGCGATAAAAGTTATTGATAAAGCCATTATTGATTATCCGAAAAACGAATATATTAATAAAGAATTAGGTTATGCTTTCTTATCGCTTAGTAAATACTCCGAAGCAGAAAAAGCATATTTAAATCTAATCAAAATTAGTGATAATAATTCTACTAAATGCGAAGCGATCCTAAATTTAATAAAAATATTTGCCAGTCAAAACAGAATTGTTGAGTTAAATTATTGGATACCGAAAGGTAAAGAATTTGCAAAGGATATTCCAGAATTCATGAAAATGTTCGAATATCTCGAAGCACAATTAAAAAATCAAAGATAGACTAATATTACTTAACTATTTACGCTCTGAAGAATAACGCAACAGAGCGTAAATAGTTTGTTAAAAATGTATCATTGCGAAATTATCATTCGAACTGAGTAAAGAATCTATTGATATTGTATGGGCTTATGAAATCGTTGGATTCTTTATCATTCATAAATTAATTTATTAATATATAACAGCTACGTTGTAAAGATTTGCTCTTAGTTGCTACGTAGTTTTGAACGTTAATAACAAGCTATTCCGTTTCTGCCACTCCACTCTATCAAATACTGAGTAAGGATTTTGCCGTGGCTATAAGATTGTTGCAGTTTAGATGTCCTACATCTGGCAGATGTAGGACATCTAAGCAGTTCTATTACAAATGTTTAACAGCTACGCTGTAAAGATTTTATTTTAGTGCCTATGTAGTTTTGAACGTTAGTAATTAGCTATTCCATTTCTGCCATTACGCTGAGATGTCCTACACTTGCCGAGTGTAGGACATCTTGCAACTTTAAATTGCAAAAATCATCAAATTACAAATAATTAGAATTATTCCTGCGATTATCGAAAATTGATAGAATCACTATTTCGTCGGTAAATATCTTGTAATATATACTCGTTTGCTTGCTGATTACTTTTCGTCGAATATTTTTATTGATTGAAGATTCAGGGAATGCTGTTGGCATCGTGAGAACAGCTTCTAAAGCGGATTCGAGACTTTTTGTAAATTTACGGACGGCGACTTCATTCCATTTAGTGGCGATATAATTAATTATTTCGCTTAATTCAGACTTAGCATTTTCAGTCCAAAGTAAGCTATCCCCATTCTTCATAAATTTTCTTTACTTCTGAATGTGGATGAACTTTTCCGTTAGCTATATCTGCCAAACCTCGTTCAATACTTTCTCGCTCGGAAATGCTGATTTCATTCCACCAATCCGGAGCGGACTCAATAGATTTATTTTTGATGTGTTTGAGTTCGTCGAATATAGATTTATCGTTCAATTTTTCTATCCATTGAATCATCTCAAATTTCTCAGAATATGCTATCATCGTTAATCTCCGAATATCTAATTAATTTTAATATTTGGTTTTAAACGTAAGTAATTCATATTTATTTTGATTCCTTCATCATAATCGGATAGCCATCAAATGTAGAGTATGGATTTTGCCAAGGCTGGAAGATGGTCGTAGTCAGATGTCCTATACTTGGCAAGTGTAGAACATCTAAGCACATCCTATTACCAACGTTTAACAGCTACGGTGTAAAGATTTGCTCTTAGTTACTTCGTAGTTTTGAACATTAGTAACAA
>CAZIIZ010000021.1:0-13241 GCA_964539225.1 uncultured Hyphomicrobiales bacterium
TTCGCCGGCTACGTGGTTGTCCTTCATCATTCCGTTATAGCCGAACAGGTACGGCTGTCTTTATGTCAATGCACGAGCTAATGCCGAGTACCGATTAACGAACTATTTGTGTATATATTTTGGAGTACAGATATTTAGCACAAACCAAAACTGTTCATTTTAAAAAGCAAAAAACCTTCGAAAGAGTTTAAACATCTTCCGAAGGTTTTTTAATAATTAGACAACAGAATTAAAGCGACTTACTTCTTCTTCCCTTTTTTGGCTTCTTTCATCAGCTCTGCTGCTCTTTGAGCTTGAAGAGTGAATGTTTCTAAGCGGGCTTCTATCACCTGCGGGAAGACGTTTCCGTCCGACTCGATGGTCAAGAAAGGTAAAGTCATAGTTTCCTTGAAGATAGGATTAATATTGTATTTCGGATCGTTCAATCTATGAGCTTCCACTTTGCCTTTTACGGTTAATTCCGGAGTTACTATCGCTTCAGTAGTACGAGTCGGCATACATCCGAAAGGTCCTACGTTTATCACGCCGCTGTAGTGATCCAAGGTTTCGTATAATGTGGTTCCGACGGTAAGTCCTACTTCGCCTCGACATGCCATAGGGAATAAATGTTTGCTATGCGAAAGTAAAGGATCGATATTTGTACGTTCGTATTTATAATATCCCGATTTAGCGAGAGCTTTTTTCACTCTAATTTCGGCATATTGCATATAGAGATTACGTACCATTCTTTCCTTAGAGTCTTTTAAGGACTTTTTAGGCTCGATGATTTTTATTTTCATCAAATGGTCGATGTAGTAAAGCCATTCCGTGATATACGCATCTTTAACTATGAATCCGTGTTTAGCAAAGTACTTGCTGAGGAACTTATGGGCGAATCTGTCACGTCGTACGTACATTTCGCCGAGCAATGCTATATATTTACTGTCGTCGATGTGCGTTTTGCAAGGCACTTCTTTTTTGATATTCTCGGATAAAGTGGTTAAGTATTTGAATACTTTGCTTGGGTCTTTGATAAATGATTCTTTGTACTTATCAAATTCTCTATGGAACACGATTTCTCCGTGGTCTGGATCAACGGCATTAGCCATGATTCCGGATCTTACGTCGTCGAGCACGTCTGCTGTCATTAATCCAAGCACTGCATTTTTAGCGAAGTCGTCTCCTAAGCCTGCGAATCCGTTTTCCTGCGATAATGCTAGAGGAGTTACGTTACGCATTTTCTTTCTTTTGATCATATCACGCATAAATACGGGATACTGACCAAGCCTGCAATCGCCGGAGCCTTGAATAATGAAGTAGGCGATGAAAGAGTTCCCGTCCCACTTAGTTTCTAAGTAGTCCATCATAGTACCTACGCATAAGATAAGCGGTAAGCACTCTTTGCCAGTAGTATTCTTTCTGCCTTGCTTCAATATTTCCTGATTGCCTTCAGGCATTGCAATTGCATTAATTCCCAAGCTGCGGAAAGCAGCAGCAAACATCTGCGAGTTAAGGTCTCCCATAGATGGCACTAATATAGTTAATCTTGGGTCGTTCAATGCTACCCTTTGACCGTCTGAACTTACGAACAAAGTATTGTCTGCTGTGAATTCGACAGAAGCAGGACAGTACCCATCGTCGCCAACCGGTTTCATATTCTCTTGCACTTTGCGGAAATTAGTAATAATGTCCAATGCGGCATCAATTCTGGTGTTGATTCCGGAGTCTGCTGTGTGTCCGTCGAGCTCTAATGTCAACGAAGGCTTCATTCCCATAATCGTACGGAATATAGTCATAATCATGGAGTCTGGGGCACAAGAGAAATTGGAGATATAGGTAGCAAATAACTGCGGATGTCTCTTAATTACTTTGGCTACTTTTAGAATTTTCTTGCCGCTTTCCCAATATTGATTATCGTCCACGATTTCATTTCTGAATTCTAACATATCATAAGGAATAATCTTTACTCCGCGAGTAGCAAATTTGCGCGGAATACCTTTGTTTGCTATTTCAGTAAATGAATTGTACGGACGACCGACTAACACGATAGCAATTTCATCAGGATGGTTTTCTAAGTCAGCTATTGCTTTTCTGCCGATTTCTAATAATTCGTTATCGAAGTCAGCTTGTATAGTATATGCTTTCTTATATGCCTGTTTGATTTTCTCTACGTCCTTTATGCCGAGCTGTTTTCCGATTTCGATGTACTTATCTTCTTGAGTGTGATAACCATACGCATAGTTGAAGATAGTATGGATAATCTTTTCTTTGATATTACAATCTTTAAACGCTTGAGGGATAAAATAAGCCTCAGTATTTAAGAATGCACAAGTACAATTTGTGTCTTTCTGGTGATATGCTTTGTCTTCGGCATACATTTCCATAATTCCCGGCAAGAAATAGTAATCGCAATTTTGATTAACTAAGTCTTGGAATAGACCTAAAGACAATTGGGCAGGATAACAGAAAGAAGATAATTCACGATCCATTCCTTCTACTTGAGGAGTTTCGGACAGATAAACTTTAAATCCCAATTCAGTAAAGAAATTATAGTACAAAGGATAAATAGTATGCGTGTGGAACGAACCATTTATACCAATTACTTTAGCTGCTGCGGGCAATTCTTTAGCTGGCACGTATTTTTCGCCGAACATTAAGTCTTGACGCATTTTCACGTAATCGAATTCTTCGGGTTCGATAGCTTGCTGCTGATTCAATGAATAATATTTATTACATGCTCCGCCGAATGGATATGCTTTTCCTTGAATTTCAATCATATTGATAGAACATTTAAGGTCGCATTTTTCTTTACCGCCGGCACAGATGAATGATTTTTTATAGCTTACTTCTCTATCTGCTAATTCTTTCAAATCAAATAGCTTTTCCTTGAGCAAACCAAGAGCTAATTTTTCTTTTACTTCTAATGCTACGCCGAAAGCTCCCATTAATCCTGGATCTGGAGGCACGATAATAGTTTGTCCGGTCAGAGCTGCCATTGCGATAGGAATAGCTTTGTTGTAGCATACTCCGCCCTGCATAAAGATTTTATTACCTACCGGGCGATTGCCCTTCACTCTGTTTACGTAGTTAATACAGATAGAATAAACCAATCCGGCTACTACGTCATTTTTCTCAATATTTTCCTGCAATGCAGTTTTAATATCAGAGTTAATAAATGCGGCACATTGATCGCTGAAATTCGGAGGACGCTGCCCCTTCATAGCAATTCTTTCAATATCCGTTACTTTGATACCGAGAGATTCGTGAGCAGATTCTTCGATAAATGATCCCGTTCCGGCGGAGCAGGCTTCGTTCATAGCATAATCGGCAGGCACTCTATTTACGATATAAGTATATTTCGCATCTTGTCCGCCAATTTCGAAGATAGTATCCACTTCCGGATCGTAATATACAGCCGCAGCAGCATGAGCTACGATTTCGTTCACGATTCCATCAGTCAATGCATGAAGTCCGGCAATATGACGACCGGATCCGGTAGTGCCAAGCCCGACTATTGTTATTTTCGCATCTACTTGCGTTAGCAATTCATCATAACATGCACGAGAAGCCTTAATAGGGTCGCCGTGAGTATATAAGTAAACCGATGCAAGGATTTGATTGTCCGATTCGCGGATTAATACAGCCTTTGTGGTAGTAGATCCTACGTCTAATCCGACGATACATCTATCGCCATCTTTAGCAGTATCACGAGATGATTCTTTGAATATTACTTTATCACGGAATTTTTCTAATGGTTGTAAGAATGCGAACGAGGATTCTTTATCGTTTAAGATTGGTTGAGTTTTATCGAAAGGCTTTACATTGTTTTTTGCTCCATAAATCGCAGCTCCTAAGGCTTCGAAATAAACTGATTCCTCAGCAGTAACAATATGAGGATGTTTTTCCTTTAAGAATCCCATCACTGCATCGTTGCGAGTAACACCACCAACGACTAATACCTTATCAGAATGATTTTTCTTCAATAGTTCTTCTACTTTTTCTGCCATCATCAAAGCTAATCCCGAAGCAACTTCGCTTTTAGCCACGCCTTTGTTCAAAGCATGAGTACAATCTGACTTGCAGAACACCGAGCAACGACCTGATACTTTAAACGGTTTAGCATTCGCCGCTAAATCATTAGCTTCTTTAGCCGATAGATTCATTCTCTTTACTTGTTGCAAAAAGAATTCGCCAGTACCGGAAGCACATTGATTTTTGGTAATTACATTTGAAATTTTGCCTTCTTCGTCTAATGAATAAACCATAAAAGTTTCGCCGCCGACACTGGCTATTGCTGAATACTTCTCTTTATCTTTATTTACGAATTCAAAAGCTAATTCTGTAGCTTCAGGTTCGGAAATAGTTGGTAGATTCACGATGTTTCTGAATTTTCGTCCGGTTACTATGACCGGTTCATTTTTGGTAGCAAACTTCTGTAAATTCTCTACGAAAACTTGTTTTGGATTGCCATTATGAGCTATAGTTTTGACTTCGTCGATATTTATAGAATTGTCTTTATCATTTATCTTTACGAATGAGACGGTAGAAGCCCCTAAGCATACCCCGATAAATTGTCTCACTAATTTTCTCCGTGTAATTTAAAAAACTACAAATATACGAATAAATTATCAGATATACATCGGTAAATTATTATTAATGCCAAACAAAGTAAATCGGAAATTATAAATTATCAACGAGTTATAAGATAATTTATATGTATCAATCTCGTTCAACAAATAAACTACCCCAACAAAGAAAAAAGCTGCACTATATTAATAATGCAGCTTTTTTTGTGATCCCGGTTGGATTCGAACCAACGACCCTTTGATTAAAAGTCAAATGCTCTACCGACTGAGCTACGAGATCATCTTTTTGTTTGTTTCAACTATTGTTGCTCTCAAACAGAATTCAAAATTACGACTTTTTCTGATAACTTCCAAATTATATTTTCATTTAATTGAAAATATTCTTAATTTTCAGCAGAACATAATAATTGCGAATAACTTGGAAAGAATAGATAAGCTAATAATATTACAATTTTTCCTCTCATTATCCGTCAAAAATTTGGTTATAGTATGACCGAAGTAGAATAACAAATAATATCAGTTATAAAGGGAATTGATGAATAAACTGAAAATGATCGGAGAACTCGAGGAAGGCGATATACTTGCCGAGCCTTTAGTAAGTAACAATGGGACTTTCCTTTTGCCGAGCGGAACACCAATAAATATCAAGCAAATCAAAATGATGAAGATGTGGAATGTGAAACAAGTAATGATTCGTATGGATTTAGACAATTTCGATTCTTGGCTCAATGACGATATTTTACTGCATGCTTTCCGTACATTTTCAAAGAAATGCCCTTGGAAGCCAAATAATTTTTTCGATGAAGACTTATTCCAAATGGGCGTAATTTTTGAAGCAAGAAAATATATGAACGAATTAAGCAAAGGACAAAAATGAACATTAGTACCGTAGTTCGAGCTATAGAGAATTTCCCAACTTTGCCTACAATTTATTCAGCTCTATTGGAGTTGCTTTCTGATATCGATTCTAAAATCACCGATATAGTTAATCTTATATCTAAAGATCCAGCTACTGTGCTGAAAATTTTAAAAACAGCCAATGCCTCATATTACGGATTTTCGTCTAAAGTAGAGAACATAACCAGTGCTATTACTCTATTAGGGTTTTATGAAATCAAAAATATTGTAATGTCGCTTACATTTATTGATTTATTTAGAATGACTAAGCTCAATCAATTGATCAATCCTATTGATTACTGGAAGCACTCCATTGGCGTAGCTACTATTTCAAGACGCTTGGGAATTGCACTTGGAGCTTCTCAAACCGAAAATTATTATCTAAGCGGATTACTGCACGACGTGGGCAAGTTAGTAATGTATTTAAAATTTACTACCGAATACGGCAAAGCATTGCAATACGCTAAAAATTACGATCGTACATTGTTAGAAGCTGAAGAATATGTATTGGGTATGAATCATCAGCAAATTGGCGATATCATAGCCGACAAATGGAATCTACCTGTGGACATTCGAAATGCTATCAAACACCATCACACAGGAGTGTTCGACGAAGGATTTGAGGCACAAACCGCAGTAGTACACTTAGCGAATATCGGGGCTAAAATTTTAAACATGGGCGTGTCCGGCAATGATATTATAGAAAAGCCCAATCCTATTGTTTGGAATAAATTAGGACTACCCCAAAATTCATTCGTCAATAATTTTTTGCCGATTATGAACGATTATCAGTCGTCGTTGCAATTGTTTTTATTATAAATAACGTAGTTAATATGCAAACCATTTTCGAGTATAGTTTAGAATGCGATGATATTTTAGATCAGATTATATCATTATTTATGAATTCGCCGCAGATAACGGACTTGAATTCAGCCACTAATTTCTATTTAGAGCAATTGGCAGGATTCCCATATTTCGAATTTGCATCGATATATATGCTTAATGTTAAAACAATGGAGTTCGAGCATTTTAGAACTAATCCAGAATCAATAGTAAATTATTCAATGGAAATTTTCGATTATCTGATTGAGAATGACGTTTTCGGAGAAGCAGTAGGCTCTGGTAATTTGAAAATGAATGACACAAATCCTTACGAAACAGTGCTATTTGTGCAGCCACTACTTTCCATTAATGATATTATCGGAGTAATGATATTAAATGTTCAATCAGTTGATCACCAAAATCTTCATAAATATTCTTATGCTTTAACTTTATTTTCTACTATTATGGCGAAAACAATTAGAATTAAGCAATTAGAATATAATGAGAAAAGTAATGAGTATATATTGGAGCAAAGAATCGCAGAGAGAACTTTGGAGTTATTAAAAAGCAAAGTAGAAATGCACGAGAAATTCAAAGATTTGCGTACAAACTTGACTATGGCACTACCTCACGAAATCAGAACTCCTGTCGGTATGATTATGGGCAATTCAGATTTATTAATGAAGAATATCGATTACCTGGATTTGACAGATATTAAAGACATAGTTACCGATATCAACCAGTCTTCGAGAAGAATAAATGATTTATTCGAAAATTATATCTATTTCGCTAATTTAGAAGTGATAGCTATTGACCCAATTGCTTTAGATAAACTTCAGGACAGTACATTAGAATATTACGATAGCTTGATAAACGATTTTGCAAATGTGATAAGCAATAAATACGAACGAAGTCATGATGTTACAGTAAAATTAGAACCGACTGAAATATATTTCTCTGAAGCTCACTTCACAAAGCTAATAAATGAGATTTTAGACAATTCCTTTAAATATTCAGAATCAGGCACTCCGGTAATTATTGATTCTTACGTAATCGATAATCATTTATTTCTGTCCTTCATCGATCACGGACGCGGAATGACTTCGGAGCAAATATCGACAATAGATGCCTATATCCAATTTGAAAGATTCAAGTATGAACAGCAGGGATTAGGATTAGGTTTGGCGATAGTCAGACGTTTAGTAAATCTACACAATGGAGAATTGACTATTGAAAGTGAATATGGTAAATATACCAAATTTACAATCAAATTAAAAGTTGTGCTATAATAAATCGCTTTCCAATAGAGAATCTAAGAATAAATCACTAAGCCACCAGCCTCTAAACCCTCAAAAGGTTTAAGAAATGGCGGTTTGTAGCCTGCAACACTTGCGAAATGTTCTTGCAATTGGAAAAGATTTCTAAATTGGAAGTTTGGATTAATAAACGGATTCGCTAAATGCTGACCAAGATAAATCGTCCCGATTTCTGCATTCTCACCAGCTAAAATATCAGACATACTGTCTCCAATTATCCATGATTGGTCTTTATCAATATTCCACTTTTCCATGGCTTCAAGTATCATCCCCGGACTTGGCTTTCGACGAAAGCATTTTTGAGTATTCAACGAACCACAATAGAAAATATCATCGAATTCATATCCGGTTTGCTGCATTATTTGTTCTTGCATTTGGGTATGAAGATTTAGTAAGTCATTTTCAGTCATTATTCCCTTGCCAATGCCTTGTTGATTCGTAACAATAATCGCAAGATAGCCAAGAGATTTAACATAACTAAAAAGGCTGAAGAAATCTGGGCAGAATTTAAAATCATCATAGCATTGCACATATTCGCCGACTATACGAATATTAATCACGCCATCTCTATCGAAAAATATAGCTTTATTTTGCTCGCTTTGCATTTGTTTTCTCGTTCAATAGTTCGCTTAATATTTTTGCGGCATTTTTACGTTCGTATTTATTTACCGCAGCTAAATTTGGTGAAAAGAATTGCTTATCCGATTTTTTCCAAAACATATAAAAATCTGTAATTATCTCAGAGATTCTCATTATTTCTGTTTGGTGAGCCACTACTCCGCATTTAGTCTCGTGCATCAAGTCTTCAATCGCACTAAAATGAGGAGCGATTGCTATAATAGGTTTCTTTACTCCGACGTATTCATAGACTTTGCCAGGCACAATTTCATTGCTTTCCTTTGATTCATCGACAATTAGCAGTAAAGCATCGCTGGTCATTAGATATTCCAGACTTTTGTGATGAGGAACATAAGAAATAGTTTCAATGCAATCCTTAAATGAAGCATTGTTATACATTTCTTCAACCTCAGTACCGAACCTGCCGACAAATCGCAAATGAATATCATCTTTAGTGAAGAACTCACTATCAATCAACATCTGTATAGCTGCGAAGAATGCCGCCGGATTTCTTCTGCCGTACAAAGAACCGGTATAAGTAATCGTGAACTTATCGTTCCGAGTAGGCGTAATTTTAGGAAAATCTGCGGAATCGTATCCATTCGGCACGTGTAAGAATTTTTCCTGATTCAAATCCGGATACTTCGATAAAGCGTCTTTGATGATTCCTATCCATGCACATTCTACCGAATCAGCTTCCTTAAATACTGAATGCTCCATCGCTTTATCTATTGCTTTAGGCAACATCCAACGCTTTGGCGAAGAAATAAAATCAGTCCATGGGTCGCGGAATCCTGCTATCCAAGGGATATTATATTTCCGCTTTACATATCGAGCTATCAGTGAGCAAGTATATGGAGGCGAGGAACTGTAAACTGCATCAATTTTGTTATCTTTCATTAGCTGGTCGATAGCAGCTTTAGCCGAAAAATACCAGCCAATACGTGCATCGGGTATGAAAAACGTAGCCCGAATAAATTCGGCTAATCGTTCTTTTCCGCCTACTTTTTGGTCATCTTTCTTTATAGTATTTACGTCGATTGCTGTACCCGGTTTTTTGCCTGTAAGCTTTCTGTAAATATCGTAAGGCTCAAAGATACGTGAACGAACTACTTGCACATCATCCGGAATTTGGCTCATTAAGGACTCGTCTCGAGCCGGGAATTGTCCGTTTGATACTGTAAGTATAATAGGATTCCAACCAAACTCACGCAGATACTTAGTGTGTTTAAGCACTCTCTGCACTCCGGGTCCGCCTGATGGCGGGAAGTAATATGCTATTATTAATAAATTTTTCATTCGCTCGGTAAATATTTATTTAATACCCTACTAATCAGTATGTGAAAAGTAGGGTTAATTTAAGCTGTTATGTCAGAAACGCAATTCGGGAGCAAAGCATTAAAATATTTTTTCAACAAATAAGTCTTCGTCCTCGTCTTCCCAATCCTCGTCATCATCATCATCGGCGAATAAATCATCGTCGATTAGGTCTTCATCGTCCCACTCTTCTTCGTCTAAATCGAATTCGTCTTCCCAATCCTCATCTAATTCCTCATCATCGTCCCATTCTTCATCATCATCATCGTCATCCAAATCTTCGTCATCATCCTCTTCGTCCAATTCTTCGTCTTTAATTTCGGACTTTTTAGCAAATTCTAAAACCGGATAATTAGTTCCTCCGACAAAAAGAGTAATAATCTCGTCTATGTTATATTCTTCAATCTTTGAAGAAAACAAATTAGGGCTGGCAATTGGAGTGAATCCAAAATCTGTCCCTGAAAGTGTTGGAATGTTCATTTGTCAATACCTTATTCTTGAATACAATTTTTTAGAATTTAAAATTAATACTTAATTTGTTTATAAAAAAAGAGAATTTTTCAAAATATTCTAAAACCCGTATTTTTTCTAAAAAAAACTAAAATATTTCATTTGGATAATAAATGTTTTTTAAAATCAACCCATTTGGAGCCGATAATTTTATAAAATTATCTCTATTTGGGTTTTGCAAACCATAGAGTAAATCTGTTGGGAATTTATGTTCGGATGCTACTTCCAGCATCGAACCGACCAAAGCTCTAACCATTCCATAAACAAATCTGTTTGCACGGATAGTCAATTTGAATTGATTATCGGATATTTTCTGCCATTTGCATATATCAACATTGCAATTATATGATTTAGTAGATGGATTGTTTTTCGAAAAAGAAGTAAAATCGTGTTCACCAAGGAAAATATGAGCAGAATTTATCAGCAGATCTTCATCAATATCATATCTAAAATAAGTAGAAAATCGGCGATAGAATACGCTTTCTTCTGTATGAAAATAATACTCATATTCCCTTGCCGTAGCATCGTATCTAGAATGGAAATCGTCCTCTACAAATACCGCCTTTTTAATCCTTATCTCATTGCATAATTTCGAATTCAATGCGAGAGCTACCTTTTCCTCAGGAATTGAGAAACTATCGTCTAGCAGCATATTCGCAACCTTACCAGCAGCATGCACTCCGGCATCTGTTCTTCCGGCACCAACTAGTATTACAGTTTTACCTATCAAATCGAAGAAAGCATTTTGGATTGCTTCTTGAATAGTCGGAGCATTGGGTTGTATCTGCCAGCCTCCGAATTCAGTTCCGTCGTATTCTATTTTTAATGCTAAATTTTTCATTTCGCTCCATTGTGCAATTCATTAACTAATGTTACGGTAACCGTCCTACAATAGAATCTGCCTTCTGGGGTTGTATTGTCGTACAATAACGGCAAATTTTCGCCGATCCCATATACTGATAGTTTTACGTTAGTAACATCTTTATTTGTAGGCAATTGTTGATAATACTTTCTGTCTATCAACAATGAAGTATCATCATTATTGATAGGATATTGTTCGTCAGCACTCAGTGTCGGATCTTGGAAAATATTCTTAGCCGTAAATAATGCTCTATTCTTCGATAATATTCTGTTACTGGTAGAATCGCCTAATCCATCAGTAAATCCGGTAATTGAGGCTGAGGCTCCGGTAATTAGTGCCTCTTTGACTAATTCAATAATTTGCTTATTCTTTTGCTCAATATTGAAACTCTCGTATTCAAATAAAATTAAACTATATTTGTAGAAAGAAGAATCCAATTTAATCAATTCAACTTTAATTTCACCTGAATTTTTACATTTCTGACCAAATTCATCTTGCACGAAGAATTCATAGAACAAATTGCCACCTTTGTCTATCATTTCTGCTTCACGATTTTTCAGATTCAATACAATTGAATCTGGTAAATTTTTGTCGCCTTGATACTTTGCAAATAGTTTTTCATTCTGAGCTATATTTAATTGCCAATTGTATTTTTGTCCGGTAGCATTAATTTTCGGATGGAAAACAAATTGCAAAGGGAATACTTGGTTAGTAGTATCTGTAGTAATTACTGGATCTAATAGGAAAGTAGATTCTGCACTCGGAATAATTTCCACTCTTTGATTTTCTTCGGCAGATTCTTTAAAGTGATTATCATAACCCGGCATACTCGCTATCATCGGCAGCCCTGATTGGCGTAAACTTACTGAAATTCGAATGCGGGCAGTATCAATCTCCCAAACATCGGTTAAGTATTTCCTAACGCTTACTGCACGCTCACGGGCTAATTGAAGATTAGATAATTCTTCTGGCAGAGCTGAAACAGATCCACAAAGAGTAATTTCGGCTTCGGGATACTCTCGCATACGTTTGCCGAGAATATTTAGCAAGTGATGGTATATTTGAATGGCATCAGAATTATGCATTTTCTTTTCGTCGAACGAATAAGTCTCATTTGGGTTGATTCTATTATATCGCTCCGGTAAAGCTTCGCTCTGAGTTTCGAAGAATATATAATTCAGCAAAGGACGAACATTTGTAGAAATTTTACGCAATAATTCAATTGTTTTTTTTGTATAGCGTTGACCATTATTAATATCAATTCCGTATCCGCTAATTCCCGATGACAGAGAGAAATATTTATCAATTACTTTCAATTTCTTTTCTGATTCTCGGACATTGCCCTGTTTGTCTTTTACTTTTAATTGATACGAATATTCGCCACCGATATTTTTGATAAAATTCGTATCATTCGCAATATTCAGAACCATTTTCTCAGGTATTGCTGATTTACTTGAATAATTTGTCAATATTTGCTTGCCTCTGAACAGTTTGAATTCCCAATTATCTACTCCTGCCGGAGCATCAATGGTAGGAATAAATGTGAGAGCATCGGGTACAATCTGAGTATATGAGGAATCGCAGGATTTGAATCTACGAATTTCGACTAAGCTCTCGCTACTGATGTCTATATTTAATGGTTTGATTTCATCACGAGAAAATTTCAATGCTGCTCCCATACGTATTGAATGATTATACCAATTATAGGAGTCGATTACGGAAGTCAATGGATAATTGTATGATATTTCTGGAGCAAATCGAACAGTGCCTGTAGAGTTTAATGAGAACTCGTAGGATATTCCTAATTTCGCTATAGCGATTGGTTTAATTACATCCGGCAAATCTTGTTTAGTATATACATTTCTTTCTCTTTTTCCATTTTCGAAAGCACCATATTCCAACGGATATTCTAAAGTCTCTTTTTGTGAAAAAGTCGGAGAGAAAGGCAAAGATACTTTGATTCCTGTGCTTAATATTAATCCGCTAAAAGGACGGAATCCCAAATATAACTCGCCGAAAACGTTACCGAATTCAGTTTCTAACTGGTGTTGGATTAATCCGGTAGATACTGAATTGCCGTTTTGAAATAAAAATTCTTGATCGGCAGTGAGTTCGGTCGAATATTTTTCATATCCTATCCTCGTTCCGGCAAAAAGCATCTTGAAAATTGGATATTCTGCTAATAATCCTACTTCCCAACCATTTCCTTTGCCATCTTTAAATCCCGGAGAACAAGTCGGATAGCCGGGTAAATTCCTAAAATCACTTTTGGTATTCATTTGGATATAATTCCCAAATATTCCATATTGAAATCTGTTATATACGAAATCACTC
>CAZIIZ010000022.1:0-13028 GCA_964539225.1 uncultured Hyphomicrobiales bacterium
AGTTGAATTTAATACTAAAAAAGAAAATGAAACAAACTATATTACTTTCTTTGATACTTACTTTATTTTGTAGCTGTGCTATAATTAGGAAAAATAAAATTGTTTCAGGGTATTATGTTCCTAAAACCATAGAATGGTTAAATCCACAAAGTGGCATAACTGAAATTGACTCTAGATTATTGTCTTCTTTTCCAATTTATTATTTTGATAATGATTCTGTTTTTTATCGAATTTCAAATACTAATGAACTAATTTCTGATTCTATTGTATATGGAGTTGAAAATAGTTTTAGAATTGAGCGTTGTGTAATTCGGTCTGGAGAAGACTGTAAAATATTTTTTGAAAAATCATTAACATACTCAGTTATTAAGACAACCAAACCATCAAATATAGTTATTGACACTTTAGAGATTTTAAATAATAATTCAATTTTAGTTTCAAACAAAATATTTGTTCCGTCGGAGATATTGACAATTAAAAGTAAAGAACATATTAGAAGCATAATTAATGATTTTGGTAGATAAAATAATACGGTATAACTAATCATCGGTGCAGTAGTAATTTAAAGCAGTGTAGCCACTTCATTGCGAATGACTGAGTTTTTTGATTTGGATAAGTGAGGGATTTTGAGTAATTTGGTATATCATTTATTGAGAAGATGTAGATAAACGAGTTGCCTATAACTAAAATAAAAATGTTTATGAGACACAATTTCAAATCTAAACTTTTAATGATTCTTCCTTCTATTTTGTTTGCTTTAGATGTATTTGCTCGTGCCGGAGGCGGCGGCGGTGGCGGTGGCGGCGGCGGTGGTGGTGGTGGCGGCGGTGGCGGAGCTTTCGGCAGAGGAGGAAGTATTGGTGAATTTATCATATTTTTAATCTTTTGGTGTATTATAGCCTTCATAATATCTACGATTTTGTTTAATAAAGTGCGAAAGAGTAGAAAAGTAATCAAAATAAATTCTGAAAAGGATGCGTTTTGGGATATTAATATGATGACAGATAATGCAAAAGAAGTTTTTTTTAAAATGCAAAAAGCTTGGATGTACCGTAATATGAATTCAGTAAAGAATATTGTTACTCCAAGATTATATAATGACTATAAAACCAAATTAGATATAATGAAGGAAAATGGAGAAAAAAACATTTTATACGGCATTCACATATCGGATGTTCGAATAATCGGGAGTAAAGATTATTTAGATGATTCTCGAGATAGTTATATAGCTCATATTAAAGGCAGTATAACCGACTATACAATAAATGAAAGAACAAATAGAATAATAAAGAATAAGTATAAACAACCTGAAGATTTTACTGATACATATCATTTTATTAGAAATGGCAATAAATGGTTATTAGATGATATTGACAATAAGGTTAGAATCTGGGAAATAATTCTCACAAGAAATTATCACGAAAAGAATAAATAATAAGACTGCAACCCCGAATATATAATATTTCAAAAACTCCCTCATCCGCTGAATAGTAAATGAAAGAGTTTTTTGTTTTGGATAAGTAGTGAATTTTGAGTAAATTGACATATCATTTATTGAGAAGATTTAGATTAACAAATAATTCCGATTGGGTATTTAAAGTAGAAATAATTCCAATTTATCTATTAGTAAAATTAAGGATGTGCAATTATGAATAAAAGAAAAGCAACTCAAATCATCAGAGGTACGAATGCTATCGATGGCGACGGAGTGCATTTGCGTAGAGTATTGGGAACAAGAAATATTGTTGATTTCGACCCATTTTTAATGCTTGATGGCTTCGATTCGGTAGATTCGAAAGACTACATAAAAGGTTTTCCTTGGCATCCACATAGAGGTATTGAAACCATAACTTATTTAATTAATGGCAAAATTGAACACGGAGATAGCCTTGGAAATAAAGGTATCATCAATGATTTGGAATGCCAGTGGATGACAGCAGGTTCCGGCATTATACATCAGGAAATGCCTCAAGAATCTGAGAGAATGTTGGGTTGCCAGCTTTGGGTAAATTTACCTGCAAAAGACAAAATGACTATTCCGGCATACGGTGATATTACGCACGATAAAGTTACCGTTGTGGAAGAAGAAAACGCAACAGTGAGAATCATCGCCGGTACTTACAAAGGTAAATGCGGTGTCTTTGAAGGCAAATATGTAAAGGTTAAATATCTTGATGTAGATTTGATTCCAAACAGCACATGGACTTATACTGAAACTCCCAATGACGAAACGCTATTTATTTATTTATTAGACGGAACCATTGCCGTTGATGAATCGCTATCGCAGTTCGAAAATAAATCGTGTGCAGTTTTATTTACTTCAATCGATAAAAACAACAACACGAACGATGCAATTGAAGTACATTCAGGAAATCAAGGTGCCAGGTTTGTATTATTAGCAGCCAAGCCATTGAAAGAACCTGTAGCCTGGGGCGGACCAATTGTAATGAATACTAATGAAGAACTGAATCAAGCATTTAAAGAATTAGATGATGGAACATTTATTAAGCATGAAGTATAATCAATTCCACTTCACACTAAATCAATTTATCGAAAAATACTTTCAAATTGAAAAATAACTTTAATACAGGAACTGATAACTAATATTATAATTTATGAAAACTATGAAAATATATTATTTACTTAGTGGGATAATAATCATGATTGGATTGTCTTCTTGTTCAACAATTCCTAAGGGAGTAGTAGCTGTAAAACCTTTTGACAAAGTACGTTATCTTGGGAAATGGTACGAAATTGCTCGTATAGACTTCAAATATGAGAAAGATTTGAATAATACAACTGCTGAATATACTTTAAATACGGATGGTACAATTAAGGTAGATAATAAAGGATATAATACCAAAGAAGGAAAATGGCAACAAGCAATTGGTAAAGCAAAATTTGTTGGAGATAATACCATTGCAATGCTTAAGGTGTCTTTCTTTGTTCCATTCTATGCGGGATATAATGTAATTGCTATCGACTCTGATTATAAATACGCATTGATTGGCGGTGCTAGCTTTGACTATCTGTGGATTCTTTCTCGAGAAACTAGCAATACAAAAGAAATAAAAAATAAATATTTAAAGATTGCAACTGATTTTGGATATGAGACTTCGAATCTTTTATGGATTAGCCATGATAAATAAAGCCAGTTCAAAACAAGCGTTATAGTTAATTACTGCTGTAGCACATATTCGAGCAGCACAGTTCGTACCACAAGTAGCCGTAACTTGACTGGAAAATGCTTCGCAATCGGCTGCTTACCATTCCGCCGCCCTGAATAGTGAGCCTAAATAAAAACTACTTCATACGCTGAATTACAGATGAGGGAGTTTTTTGTTTATTACGCTATGATATTTTTGTTCGTATAAATAAATGATAGGAATATAGGAGGATTTTTAGTAATTTAGCAAACCTTTAACCAAAGGCAAGTAAATAAACGAGTTGGCGGTAATTTAAACTGGCATCTTCTAAATTGTGTCAGTATGATAAGGAAAAAAGAGGTATCTTTGCCAATTATGAAACAGTTTAAAAATAACAATAAAATAATAAGTCTTTTTAGTGGTGCTGGAGGCATGGATATTGGATTTGAAATGGCAGGATTTGAGACTGTTGTAGCAGTCGAATATGATATTTCTTGCTGTGAAACATTGAAAAAAAATCGCCCAAACTTATCAGTAATACATGGCGACATTACACTTATTTCTACAGATGAAATATTAAAGGCAGGCGGATTAAAACCAACAGAAGCAGCTGTTGTTATTGGTGGTCCTCCCTGTCAATCTTTTAGCCTTGCGGGTAAAAGAATGGGCTTAAATGACCCTAGAGGTAAATTAGTATTAGAATTCATAAGAGTTGTAAAAGAAAGTTTACCAATGGTTTTCGTTATGGAGAATGTCCGAGGTATGGTAAATTGGCAGGATGGTAAAGCAATAGATGCGATTATGAATGAAATATCTAAGCCCATTATTTTTGAAGGTAAAGAATATATCTATAAGGTAAACAAAGCTATATTGAATGCAGTTGATTATGGTGTCCCTCAATATAGAGAGCGGGTTTTTATTGTTGGGAATAGAATAAACAAAACATTTGAGTTTCCAGAACCAACGCACTCAAATTCAATTAATGGCACATTAAATATTTTTGGTAATAATAAGCAAAAAGTAAGAACTGTTTGGGACGCAATTGGTACTTTGCCAGAAGCAGATGCTCCTTCCGCAACAGCAATAAGAGTATCTGAAACAATAAAAGGAAGAATTGAAAAACATGGATATTAAAAATCATCAACAAACAGCACATTCGCCATCAACACTAGAGAAAATATCTCTAGTCCCTATAGGTGGAAAATTAGCTGATATTACTCAAACTTTTGGATCAACATATAGAAGACTTGACCCTAATAAACCATCCCCAACGGTAACAAGAAGTGGATATAGGGACTTTATCCATCCTTATGAGAATAGAATGCTGACAGTTAGAGAATTAGCTTGTTTGCAAACATTTCCTCTGGATTGGGAATTCACAGGTACAAGATTAGATTCATATAGTAGCAAACGGGTTGTAACGATGACTCAATTTGGACAAGTTGGAAATGCAGTTCCCCCATTATTAGCAAATGCTGTTGCTAATTCTATTAAAAAACAGTTTTTTACCGAGGATTAAAATGATAAATAAATATGTTCAAAAGTCTTCAGACCTTGTAACTACCCATGAATCCCACCGTAATGGATTTTTAGAGTATGCTCTTAGAAAGAGTAAAGAGTCAATTCCCTACATTGACAAGGCTAAAGCTTTAAAACTTATACTTGAACAGAAATCCGAAAAGCCAATGGATATTTTAGAACTGAATGAAATTAAGGCAAGCTGTTATGAAGCCGCAGGTGTCTCAGTTAAAGCAAATAATTATCTGAGCGAGGATGATTTAAATGAAATATTGTTTGAGTTTGTCAAAGAATTCCTTGAACCTGCTGGCAAACAGTATGTTGACGAATTAATATATCGTTATTTACTGACCTTAGGAGACGCACTTGGTGGGAGAATGAGAAATTTAGTTGGTTCAATAGCGAATGAGAAACTAACTAGATTTGTAATTTCTCAGTTACAGGTTCTTAAATTGAATTTCTCTTTTTACAATAAGAAATCAAAAACTTGGTTAAATGCAAAAGATTATACAATTGATCAAGTTGCTGATATTCGTTCAATACAGTGGACTTTAAAAACAAAAGAAAAACGTCAGTTGATATATAATATGACTATTCCAATTGTAAAGAAAAATATTGATTTAGTAGTTCTTAATTGTCACACTACTAATCTAAGTGGTGAGGAGTTTAAAAGCTTAATTCAAGATCCGACTAATTACGAAATTATTGGTGAGTTAAAGGGTGGTATTGATCCGGCAGGAGCCGATGAACATTGGAAAACTGCAAATACAGCATTGTCAAGAATAAGAGATAGCTTTAAAAAACATAACATTGATATTCCTCTCGTTTTTATAGGAGCTGCGATTGAAAAAAGCATGTCACAAGAAATATTTAATCAATATTTAAAAGGCGAGATTACGAATTGTGCAAATCTAACAGTAGATAATCAATTTGGAAGCTTATGCAATTGGTTAGTAACAATGAAATAATATTATTACTACCACTATTGTGTTATAAATAAGCTTGAAATTCAAATGCTTTTTCAAAGTTTTCTCCGATTCAACTTTTGTGCTACTTAATATGAAAACGCCCACAATCAGCATCTAACCATACCGCCGTCCTGAATAGTCAGCCCAAATAAAAACTCCCTCATCCGCTGAATTGTAGATGAGGGAGTTATGTAGATAGAATGTATATGCGAGCATTCGTCCTGAAGCAATGCAAGTGTGAAAAGATTAATCTAGGTTTTCGTTCTGAATAGAATCACCAAGCCCGTAATCATAAAAACGATATTAGCCAACCAACCGCTAAGTATAGGATTGAATGCGAAACTAGTACCGATTGATTGTCCAAATTTGGTAAATATTAAGTACGTAAAAGCGACTATCATAGCGGCAGCGATTTGTACGGCTATCCCGTTCTTCTTCTTGACCGAGGCAAACGGAATCGAGAAGAATATTACAATTATATCCGCAAACGGGAACGCATAATCAGCATAATATTCGACTTCAAGAGCAGTAATATCCTTGCCTCCTCGCTCCAAGAAATCTAAATAGGCACGCTTTTCCGGGAATGTCATTTGATCAGGTTTTTTTTGCATTTCTTGCACTTGATGGCTGACGATACTGAGATTAATTGTCATCGAATCGAATCGATTATTAGTAATTCCGGCATTACCGAACTCTCTAATAATTACGTCTCTCATAGTCCAAATATTTTTCAGAGAATCCCACTTCATAGTAGCCGCAGAAATCCGTTTTTCCAATCTTGGAGATATATTATCGGTAAAGTATTCAACGGCAACGTCGCTGGCTGTCTGGTTTTCGGGGTCGAAATACATCATAATCAAATTACGATTTGGGGCATCCCTATAGAAAAAATTATGAATTGGTTCTTTACCTTTAGCATCGAGATATTTTCTATCAATTAAATATTTTTGTTCGTTCGCTCTCGGCACTAGCCAGCCATTA
This sequence comes from uncultured Hyphomicrobiales bacterium, assembly GCA_964539225.1. Lineage (GTDB taxonomy): Bacteria > Bacteroidota > Ignavibacteria > Kapaibacteriales > UBA2268 > CALLXS01. The sequence continues at coordinate 6,614 of CAZIIZ010000022.1, forward strand.
AAGTAAACTTGACCGAAGCTCATTAGTCCACAAACGATAATAAATGGAAACATAATACTATAGAGACTCATCCCGCCAGACTTCATTGCAGTAATTTCATTCAGATTCGACAGCTTGCCGACAGTAAATAATGAAGCAACCAACACAGCTACCGGACTTAACAGTTTTAATATATCGGGAAGAAAATAAATATAGTATTTGCAAATCGTGATAAACGTGGCTTTAGAATCTAAGAAATTGCCCAAGCTATCTAGAAGATTAACCATTACAAAAATTATGCATAACACTAACAATGAGAATATCACTGTGCTCAAGAATTGCTTGATCAAATATCTATAAATTAATAGCATCTATTTTTTTGCCTTTTGCTGAAATTGATGAATTACTTTACTGCAAAAATCAAGCATAGCATTGGCAGAGTCATCCCAAGAAAAGGATTTTGCCCATTCTAAAGCACCATTACTTAATCTATTATTTAATTCTTTCTCGCTTAACATCATATAAAGAGCGTCAGACAACTCCTCAATATTTCCATAGTCGTACAAAACCCCAGAAACGCCATTCTTAACTGAATCTCTAAGCCCAGGAGAATCGGCACTCAGAACCGGAGTACCGCAAGCATTTGCTTCGATATTCGTAATGCCCCATCCTTCTTTCATTGATGTATTGACCACGCAGTGAACTTTGGACAATACATCTGATTTTTGTTCTTCTGTAACGTATCCCCAAAATTTCACACGATTTTCTATATTCAATTGACGACATAAACTCTCCAAATAATCTCTAAAATCTCCCCTACCGAGTATGTGAAGATCGGCATTGGGGATTTTCTCGATTACCTTAGCAAATGCTAAAACCAAATGATCCACAGATTTGTATTTTTTTAATCGTCCGAAATAAGCAGCAGATGGATTAGTGTATTTTTCGCATACTTGCATAGGAAATTCCGATTGAGTAATTGCATTGCCAACTATAGCGAACTGATTAGTATCGAATCCACGCTCTTTAAATTCATTCAATGTGCTCTGAGAAACCACTGCAAACGGAGTGTTTCGATATATTTTATTTAAAAGTTTTTCTGAATAAAACACATAAGAACCGGCAATAAAACCAGCTTCTTTATAGATACTCTCACCAAAAAAATGATGACTCAATCCGATTAGTGGTTTGCGAATATACATCGGAGTATAGAAAGGAATCTTATTAATATCGTCAATCACTATATCGAAATTCTGTTTAGCAAAGTGCTTTAAGTAGAATCCGGGAACAATAAAATTAAAATTATTTCTGCCACCGCTTCTATAAATTTCAATGCCGTCCACAGTCTCACGCTTCAACGAACCAGGATGCCGAGAGCAAAACAAAGTAACTTGATTGCCCATAGCCACTATTCGCTTGAATACTTCATGCAAATGAACCTCTGCCCCACCGCTTAATGGGTTCAACCAATCTTGCCAATTAATTACTAATATTCTCATTATATTTTTATGTTTATTAATGGTGTTTTCGTAGTTATCACTTTTGATAATAATCTTAGAACGCTAAAATAATCAATATTTGCTAAAGAAAAAAACTCAGAGGAAATTGGATAAATTTTGTTTACCAAATAATGAACGCCACTCCCTCAAACACTGCTATCAGTGTTTCAAATTATTAGATTTACATAATAGGCTCTAAACAAAGTTATTCGTATATACCTTTTCAGATATATACGAATAACTTTAGATAAAATATTTAGAATTCAAACATTACTTGGTCGAAGTAAAGACACCTTTATTTGTCGTAAACTCTAATGATTACAGAACGATTAAGCATTTTGCCGGCAGTAGTTTTATTGTTAAATAAATACCCTTCAGGAGACACAATACTAATCTTCTCGGAGTCAATTTTAAGCTCCTTCAGTAAAGTATGTACTCTGCGTTCGGACAAAGCATTATTATATTCCATGTTGCCGAAATCATCAGTTAAACCGAGTATTTCAACTTTTTTATTTAATTCTATAGCGTTTAACAGAGCATTTTTAGCCACTTCGCTAATCAAATATGGGTGTTGTTTGTCGAATGAGTTCAGAGCCAATACATACTCGTGATATGAATTACTTGCATCTTTATCTACATAATTAATAACATTAGGCAATTGCTTCTGATTAATTACCAACCCGATATTATCAGTAAATTCCTTGGAATTTCCGGTATTATCCGTTACTGTGTAAATAATTTTCACAGGAATTTTAGAGTTTTCTGCTTGCTTTTCTAATTCGGCATTAGTAATATTTATTGATGATCCTGCACTATTGAAGTCAGCAATTTGTTTATTGCCTAAGTATGCTTTGCCGGAAACGGTTTTAATCCCAGCCGACGACTTAGGCTCGATCGCTACATCTAATTTAATATTTGGATATTCTAATTTAGTATTAGTCATCACCTGACTGGTAGCTAAATTAATATCAGAATAATTAATCGCTACCGAACGATATTCTTCGGCTTGTTCAGGATATTTGATTCGTTTAGACTTGACTATATTTACCTTCGTTTTGATTTTATCAGCATTAATTCCTTTTGATTTTAAATAATCAATAGTGGAATTAAGTCGTTGCTGCCCCACTTCAGGGCTTTCTGTGTCTAAATAATACGAAGATATCGAAATGTTTTCTTGATTTAGCAGTAATGTTGGCATTTCTCTGAGGAACTGATTTTGCAATCCTTCGAAATCTGCACTTATGTCGCCATGTTTTGGAGCTTTATTGATTTCAATCGGCAATACGGCTGAATTATCATCAAAGAATACAAAAGGCAAAACCGGAGTTTGGTGATAATAATCTGTTCTTTCCACCGTTACAAAGTAATCTGAATTGCTTGATATTCCCTGACCGGCGATATTCCATTTAGCCGAACTTTCAATTTTTGTGATCACCGGAATTGGTGCTGGGGCTTCGGGCATAGGAGCTGGCACAGGATCAGGTTCTACTGTCTTACTTAGTTGATATTGAACTGAGATGCCTGCCGTAAATTTGTTTAAATTCCATTTAGACGCAGATTGAAAATTTGTCAGAGCGATGCTATATGAAATTTCTGGACTAATTATAAAATCATCAAAATTATATACATCGTATTTCAATCCTATTGGGATTGCCAAGAAAATACTGCTTGTGCTCGGAATTACAGTTTCAGAATAAGTTTTCGAGTGTGAGCCATCGGGTAAAGTCGTATTGGGTGTTCCGGCTGTTTCTGAAAACGTATAATTCTTCGTAATAGGCATAGCAAGCGTAAGTCCCAACTTAAATGCTGTTTTCATAGTTGCTAAGGGATAAAAATATATAAACGGTTCGAATTCGAGGACACTCACAGAATTATCAATAGAATAATTAACGATTCCTTTTTTTACTTCATTTCCGTCAATAATATTTCCGAGAAACTTATCATTTTCAATTTTGCCGGAACGAATACTATAACTCAAGGATAGTCCTGATTGATATCGCATACCAAGCAAATACGTGTTACTGTTATATAGCAATCCCGCTCCGACTCCCAATCCTATTCCGTTTCCATTTTCTAAATTAATACATTCCGGACATAAGGGAGCAATATTAATCCCATTTGTTGAGTGCATATTATAATTAAATTCTGCTTTACCATATATCGACCAGTTAGTATATTCCTTTGATTCGGCTTGGCTTGTAAAAGCCATCGCTATCAACATTAATAAATTCAATTTCTTAATCATCAAATATTCCTTTTTTACTTAACTACAATAAATGCAAATACGACAACAGCATTATTAATCTTGATAATACCTTTATAATTTCCAGAATTCAGATACGAAGAATTAACAGTAACCAAATTACTTCCGACAGTAATCTGCACGTTCTCCACCTTTGAAATCAATACTCCCATATTGTCATAAATTTCAATAGTTGCTAATCCCGTAATTTCAGAAACAAGAGTGAGATTAAACGATTCATTGACCGGATTAGGAGCAATGCTTTGTACTTTAACTTGTTTATTCTCTGGAATCAGTATTTTATCTTCGCATAGATTTATCAATTTAAAAATTCCGGATTTAGTCGTTGTAGCGACATTCACACCAAAATTACGAACGTTTTCAGAGAATGTAATCGGCGATGAACTTGGATTAGTTAATCCCGCATAGCCGTGAATTTCTGCAATAACACCAGAAAGCGGAAAATCGCCTTCTACTTTAAATCCAATTAAACGTTTGCCATCTACAATTTCGTTTTTCAGCAAAGTACCCACTCCATATTCCGATCGAACCGGATTCTCTGTTTCAGGAATAAATATTGCCGGATTAATAGCAATTTCGGATTCAAATAATCTATTGCCTTTATATGGGGCATATTCAGTATTTACTGCTTCAATTTTGATACTAGTCATCTCTCTCGGATCGGCGGAAACATCAAGCAAGGAAATAAGCGAAGTACCATTATATGGTGAAATTTTAACCAATGCCTGAGCGATACAAGGGTCAGCCTTCAGAGTCAAAGTAGCCGCTTTCGGAGTATCAGTAAGGCATTCAATTTCTATCTCAATTTCTTGATTCGGCTGTATTACTATTTGTAATTGAGTCGTAATACGATATGTATTAATTGGATCAATACTATAATCAGTCAATTCAATATTAGTATTTTCTAAATTTTTAATTTTTATTTTACGCTTCTTAATTTCAGGAATAAAACATAGATCTTTATGAGATATTTCCACATCCGAACCGATACCGACGCCTTGGAATTTTACATAAGGTATCATAAATGTTTGATTACTATGATTAATATAAAGATTAGCAGTGTTAATGCCTCTTCTCCTTGGAGAAAAATTAATTGTAGCATAAAAATCTCCGCCCGGTGCAATGATTGTATCGCCGATATTGCCACTAACAGAAAATGGGTAATCATTATTATCAGCGAAATGAATGAAATTAATATAAAGCGGCACTGTATCTAAATTCTTAAATACCTTAAGTTTCCGTGGTTTAGTTTCTCCAATACAAACTTCTCCGAAATCAAATAAATCGGGATTAAACGAATCAGAATAATACTGAATATTTCTCGGTAGCCCTTTAGATTGGAAAGGTAAAAAGAATTTCTGAGCACAAGTTTCTAAAATTAATGTATCTACAATTAATCCCGTATCTATAGGATTGAACGAGTATGCTAAGTTCAAGCAATCTCCGGGGAATAATGTATCCGGCAATGTAATAGGAGACAAATGGAAATTTCTGCCACTCATAAACCTTAATCCGCCCTGATTAAATAACAATGGTAAATCGCCAATATTACAGAAATTGGATGATAAAAGAGTATCGGTTAATTTTGTGTCGATATATTTATCGCTTACTATCACTGGTATCGTTTCTACATTTGTATATCTTATACTAAAAGTGCTATCCATTAAAACTGATTCGGCAAAAGAAAACGTATTTACTAATACTCCATTTTCACTAATTACAGCTAAATTATGCCCTTCAGTTGCATAATCAAATCCTCTAATCGAAGCTCCGAAACTAAAACTTTCGTCCGACGGCATATCTTGACTCAGATTGTACATCCTAATTTGTTCAGGCAATTGAGATGCTCTAACTAATTTATTGGAAAGTGGATTGAACTCTACCCCGAGTGATGCAGATTCAGCTCCATAATATGAACGGACCATTTTCGCTGACACCAACTCATATACTTGAGTTAGAGAAGTTTGGGACAAAGTTGACCCGAATTTATCATCTATTACAATAGGCAAAATAGTAGTAAAAGCTACCAATTTACCGTCCGGTGCAAATGCAATATTATCAATTAATGGCAACCTTGGAAATGTTCTACGATCGACTTCTTTCATTTTTTTTAAATCATAAATCACAACTTCATTACTTTGCAAAGCAATTGCCATGCTATCTTTACCTTGAACGAAAGCAAAAGCTCTAATAGGTTTTTCGAATTGGATAGTTGTGTCAATGTTTTTATCCTTAGTCGAATACAATACTATTTGATTATTAGTTTTTGGCAATATAGCTAACCAGCGGAATTGTGGGTCGGAGTCAGCTTGCTTTACTTTATAATCTAATGCGATCAATTTCGTAGGTGCTGGATTTCCGGTTTCAAAAAATGCAATAGTATCAGTTTGGAAGAATTCATTCATCTGATTACTAGTATATACTGTAGCGAACTCACGTTTAGTCGCAGATATTTGAGTATAGACGACTGCAACATTTAACGAGCTTTCATTAGCAATATCAAATTCCCTCGGCTTATATGGTTCGCCTACTTGTACACCATCAATATCAGGATTTTTTATATCCCACTCCCTAATATTTCCGTTATAAGCAGATGCCAAAATATAATCAGCATTCGGTGCAATTTTGCATTGATTTGAGCTTGAGCTGTTCTCAAGTGCAGTCTTTCTAAAGC
>CAZIIZ010000023.1:0-12804 GCA_964539225.1 uncultured Hyphomicrobiales bacterium
TAAATACTGCATTCTGAAGACGGAAGTTCTTAATGTATTCTCGTGCTTGATTTGCTAATTTTGAAGCAGCTAATTTCTCGTTGTACCAAGGCACATTTTTATAAATTTTGTAATGCTCGACTACCATAAATGATGCGAGCGACAGTACAGCCAAAAAGGATAGTACCCAAACTGAGTTTATGCTTATTTTCTTAAAGTTCATTTGTTTGCCTTTATGTATTATCAAGGTAATAAATTACCATTATATACTAAAATCACCGTAAAGCGAACTATCACGGATGTAATTAATAATATGCTGATTGTGCGGATTATGCCTTGCTTCAAATACCAATGAGCAATCAAACCTGGGATTACCCAGCCGAGAGCTTTTAATTCTAAAGTGGCTACCGAAAAATCAAAGTAAAAATATTGTCTTGATAAATTGGCTAATAAACAGCCAATTAATAAGCAGAACACCATTTGCCGTCTGCCATATAAAAAAGTATAGTTACTGATTAGTTTAATAATGCCGAAAGTAGCGATACTGATTACAAAAGTTGCTACCAATCTGAGCGGTTCGGACAATTGCAAAGCCATATATCCCGGCACTACAATTCCGCCCGCCGCCAATCCGAAAAATTCATAAGATAAAAGGCTCAAAGCTAAGCCTAACGTAACAGCCAATTCTATCATAAGTGTCTCAAATTATTTTCTATTGTTTCTATATTATTTTTAATGCTCTGCTCTTTAAAATATTCAATAGTCGGAGCTCCGATGCTTCCCATATTTCCGACTGCTACTATGGTTGATATACCGGAGCAGACATTGACGATTTGTTTATATACGTCTTGAGGATCGACCAACCCGATATTAAATATTTTATTCCTTGGAATTTTATTATCAATCGCTATTCTCTCCACAAATTGACAGCTTTCTCCGATTAGAAATAAATATTCGATTTCGTTTATCAAAAATTCGGCAGTCATTTCTACTAATTGTTTCGCACGGTCTAATCTGTCTGCTCTTGTATTAATAAGTATTCCTTTGTTGCCAGACAGCCTACCGTCAGATTTTAGTTTTTCCCAAATCATTAGTGATGATTGCGGGTCGTTTGCAGCTAAGGCGTTGAATAAGGTGATTGCGGTATTAATTTCATTTATTTTGTAATATCTTAAAACGCCTTCGTCCGGAATGGCTTTATACATTCCATGAAGGGCAATTTCACGATTGACTCCCAGATGGGCACAAATGTCCAAGGCAAGAGCCACATTCTCTTTATGTTCTATATAATCGAATTTATTCATTATATCTTCAGTAATATCGGATTCTTCGCTTAGCACAATTTGAGATTTTCTTTTATCGCACACATCCTTTAATAACTTGTAATGTTGTTTCTCGGAAGTGAACAAAACCCCATTTTTCGGAATTGTGTTTGATAATGCTTTGCCTACGTCTATCACCGTCGGTCCCATTATTTCTAAGTGGTCCGGGCGAACGTTCGAAATTACACTAATTGTGGCGTGAATCATTTGATTTTCAGTTATCCATTGAAATGTCGGGTCTAAAGCCATACATTCAATAATTAATGCCTGGGCTTGATTATCAGCGGCGAATTTCACTATGTGCTTTTGTTCTATAATATTCGCTCCGCCTCTCCGATAAATCATAGATTCAGAGCCATCTTCCAATATTAAGCGTGGATAAGTGCCGGTTACTTTCGTATAAGTTTTGATGTTTCCGGCACGCAAACCGGCACCGACAAGCCGAGTAATACTCGACTTGCCTCTTGTACCGTTTATATGAATTCTGATCGGTATTGAATAAATATGTTTCTGGTGCTTGTAGAATTCTATTAGCCAATATGAAATAGCAATTGTTAGAATAATTATTATTGGTATTATGCTATGCATGCTTCTCTCTTATTTGCTTAAAACAAATTTCACATTTGCAATGATGCTGTTATTCAAATATATTGTGCCAATATAAATACCATTCGGCAAACTATTTCCGTTGGCATTGATAGCATTCCATTGGATATTCAGCTGTTCATTAGAATTGTAACCATAGTCAATAGTATTTACTAAATCACCTGTTTCAGCGAAGATATTCACTTTAATATTTCCTTCCGGAAGGTTATTCAAGGAAATTACAGAGTTTCCTTTGCTCGGATTCGGTATCACTTGTGCGTTATATTTTGCGTTATCAATTTGCTCAACCGACGAAATTCCGTTTGGTTTTTCGGTTGTAATTTTTAGAGCAGTTTCGTCTTCTAATATATTGGCGGTTTTCGTGAAATTTCCATTGTGAATATAGCTCATACCGTTTGCACTAGTTTCGTCTTGGAATCCAACTGTATTGCTGGAAATTTCGTGCAATGTATTATATTGAATAATTATTTCGCCGTTGCCGGATTCAGTATTATAATAATTTTCATCTAATAGTATAGCTTGGAAAGTATCGTATGATTTAGTCTCACTCGTATAATTGTAATTCAATAAATTTTTCCATTGAATGATAAAGCGATGGTTTGATTGATCGTAGTAGTAGCTTATTACTGTTCCAGATGTGCCATCAGATTCAAATGAATAATATGCCCAACTCGCTGCGACCATCAAAGGAGTAGCATCAGATGACGGAAGTCTGACATTGTTTGTATTACCGTAATCTTCTGAGTAAGTTGTAGAGAATGTGAACCATCCACAACTACTTACTGCGATTTTAGAATAGTTTTTACCGTAGTATTTAAAAGTAAATGGTAAACTTAGCGACTGGACATCATTGATATTATTCAATGAGGATAAAGTACTGCCAACAGAACTAATGTCTGTCCACTGGTATTTCGGAGATTGCTGATATACTGTATCGGTATTAGCATAGATATAGTAACCATAAGCATCCGGTCCTGTAGGATCAGTTCGCATCGGTTGACCAATTGATATGCTAAAAGTATCTTCTTTGGAATATGGATAATCTGCATTCTGAGTTTGGTACTTTATTCTCAATTCAATATTTGTATCTAATGGAGTGTTGCTCGATACTGAAATTTTGAAATTGAACTTTGAATTTGAATTATCACTGCGTGCTGCTACTGAGCCAACTGAGGATTCGGCAGTAAGTATTGTAATATTCGGATAAGTACAAGACAAAGTGGCTTTCAAATTTTTAGCTTCATCTCTTCCGAAGTTATTTACTGTAATTAATAAATTAGCAGTTTCTCCTGGATCTAATCGAGTATTGTTGTAATCATTTAATTCATCAATTTCTACAGATTTGTAATTGATATTGCAGGCTGCCACTTTTTCAGTTAACTTATATTTGAATTCGCTTTGACCCGAAGTAATTTCTAATGCGAATGGTAATACTAATTCTGTAGGGCAATTATCTTTAGTTGTAAATTCAAATTCACAATTCACTGCTTCGGAATTACTATTTATTGTCCCTAAGTCAATTGAAGAACTATTGCTCATTGAGGCGTAAGTTTCGTTTTCAAGTTTTAAGATTGCTTTTACACCTGAGGCATTAGTAGTACCGTAGTTTTTAATCGCAATTTTAATTTTGCATTTTTCATTTGGATTGATTAGCCCATTATTATTTCCGGCATTATCAATAATCACATTCGTGCCAAAAGGAGCTAAGTGTAAATCTTTGTTTTTTACTTGAATGCTATCCAATACTGGATAAACATTAGTGCCTCGTACTGTCAAATTAACATACATTTCTTTTGCTGTGCTAATAGAAAATAATATTTTACCATTCTCATCGGTTTCGCCGTAATAAAAAACTCCGTCTCCACTTAGGCAGACTTGGGCTTTTTTCATCGGTTGATTATTTGTTTTGTCGGTTACGATAAATTCTGCTTGGCTGTATCCGACGGGTACGAATTCCGGTTTAGCTACGTTCACGTATCTCGGCACGTCTTTCCATATTTGCAAGCTAGGATCGCCGAGTACGCAGAATAATTCAAATTGATATTTCACCCAGTGATCATCGCTTCCGAACGACTCATTCATCATAAGCTTTCCTCTTAATAGAGACTGAGCAGCTGTTCGGAGACCTTCTTGGAATAACCCAACATAGATTCCTCTGTCAATTTTATTATTATATGCAGTATGCGAATTAGAAGTTGGACCGATAAACGCACAAGCTCCACGTGGTTTAGCTTTAGTTCCTAATTTTAACCAAGTTTCGCCAAAGCAATTCCCTTTGTCATAGTCAAATTTATTAACTCCGCAGCCAATATTCGTTACGAAAGTCAACATTTCACCATTAGTTACCGATGATACATCATCATTAGTAAATTCATAGCATAAAGTGGACCAGCCGTCTGTCCACGCTTCACCTCTATAATTGAGGAAACTCCTGCCTTCGCTTAGTGAAGAGGTGATATCATCAATTCCGACTGTGCAGTCTGAATTTTGCCCCCAACCACCATGAGAAGATCCATCGCTCCATAACGAATCGACTTTAGTGAATCCACCGTCATTGAGCATTATATCGCGAGTATATCGTTTGGTTTCTACTTGAGAGGCATATAAATTATTAGAGCATACAACAGCGTGCTTGAACCAATCTGTATTCTTCATATATGGAGTTTTTTCATATTTCATTGCTTTAGACACCAATAGGTCTAAAGTTGATACTTCTTTCGACGGCATTCTGCCTACCATTATTTCCGGAAAGAAATCATCGCCATCGACTTTACCAAAATAATCTTCGTCCATTAGTGTATAATCGGGATATATTTCATATTTCACTGGACAAGTACCATAATCACCGACCAATAATACATAAGTCGGTGGATATTCCCATTCTTGATAGGCTTTTTTTATGTAATCTCTAATAATTTGAGGATTGTCAGCATTTGCTCCAATTTCGGAAAATTTTGTCATAAAAGTTTGAATTCCGGCTCTAGTTTTCCATTCAGCATAAGGCTTGAAAGTAGCATAGAACGCATCCGGCATTATTGCTAACATTACGTCTCTACCGTCTTCTTTAATATTATTTTCTTGAATCATTTGGTCGTAATTCATTATCATTCCTCGATATAACGGAGCGAATGAAGGAGCGATATGAATCGGTTTCGATTAGGATAATTTAAAATTTGGAATATCTTCAAAATTTATTTTAACATTAATATTATTTCTTGCGATAATAGAATTATTACTTGAAGCGTATTTGATAGGATATATTTTAATTTGCACAATTTGAAAATCTCTGAATTTTCCGGCAGGAATAATTTCGTAATCTTTACTTGGGAATACAGAATTAGAATTGTACAAGGCTTCGTTTTCAATTGCTTTAGGCACTGTTTTGCCTTCGAAATTTGATGCTCTCTGAGGTACGATTCTGTAATTTTCGAATTTGAATTCATCGCTAATTGAATTAGTCGTTACAGAAATCTTTTTTCCAGCCGGAACAGCAATATTCTTGACGATGCAAGGCAGATTCGGACTTCCGGGATTATTCAATTCTTCTGAACCCGAAAGCAAATCAATTGATTTGTAATCTTTACCATTTTCGTAAACGTCATTGACTTCAAAGCCGGAAATATTGATATTGAATTCAAATCGGCTTTGGCTGTACTTGACAACGCTAATTTGAGGAGCGGACTTCAGGGATTTATCCGATTGAATGCCAGCACCCTTATTATTTGTGCCGAGAGGAATCCATTCACCAAAAGCAAAATTAGGAATCAATGCCGTTAGGCAGAGCAGGAAAATAGCTGTCTTTTTCATAAAAATACCATAAAATATATTATTAATAACTTTATTGAGCTTAATTTTCAAAAAAATGGAATCACCACTTTTACAAATATAACACAAGAATCTAATTTGTTTCATATATTTATTAAAAAACTGAAATATATCTTCAATTATTATTGAATTATTGAAGAATTTGCTTGATATTTCGAGAATCATATTAAAAGCTATAAACAAATAGAAAAAAATAATCAACACAATACTACTTCGAAAATCTAATTGATAGTAATTTTACTAATCATTATCAATGAATTCTTGCTATTAATCGGCAAAAATCATATCTTGAACTTTACATAATTTTTGCCGGGTAATTGCCGGACCAAACTATTGAATTCTAAATATAATAATTCGCTTAGGACAGTCGAAATATCTAATCCGGTTAGCTCCGCAATTCTGTCAACTCCGATTGGTTCGCTATCAATATGTTTTAATAATAGTGATTGATTAGCATTGAGTTGTACAGAATTTGAAACAGATTCGAACAAATTATCTTCGTTAACCAACCCCAAATCTTCGATAATGTTTTCAGGCGAAAGGGCGATACTTGCTAAATTTTTTCTGATTAGGGCGTTAGTACCTTTGCTATGCTCGGAATTAATTCTGCCCGGTATCGCATACACTTCTCGATTTTGTTCATTCGCATTGCGAGCAGTATTGAGCGAACCGCCTTTAATCGCACTTTCGACGACTAACACAGCTCGAGCGATTCCGCTGATAATTCTATTGCGTTGCAAGAAATAAGGAGGAAGTGCATTTGTGCCGGGGCGATACGTAGAGATAATAGCTCCTCCTGACTCTATAATTTTATCTGCATTCATTTGAGTAGTGGACGGCGAAATTTTATCAATTCCGCTCGCTATTACTGAATATGTAATTCCTGAATTTTTAATCGCTGTTAAGTGGGCTATAGTATCAATTCCGGTAGCTAATCCGCTCGCTACTATTAATCCGGAGCGAACGAATGATTCAGCAAAATGTTCTGTACAGAGTTTGCCATATTCTGTACAATGCCGAGTGCCAACGATTGAAATAATCTCCGAATCGGCATTCTGCAACCTTCCAGCGACGTATAACAGTAGTGGCGGGAAGTCAATATTTTTCAATAATTTTGGATAATCGGCAGACCAATACGTAATTATTTGAATGTTCTTATTCGTACAAGTATTTAGGATTTCGTCTGCTTCGTCAATTATGTTCAGTAGTGGAGAACTGAATAACTTATTTTCAGCATAAAAATTTGATACTTTGTAAAGATCTCTGAATTTATTGAAATGTTCGAAATTTACAGAATCAGAAATTTTCCGAATAGCCGCATTGGTATTCAAATTTGGCAAAATAGAAATAGCTACAATGCTGCGTAAATCCCAAGAGTTTATTATCAGTTCATTCATTAGAGTATTTCTTTCACAATAGTAGTAATTACTTGATTTACTAAATTATGAAAATGATTCGAGATAATAAAGAAAAAAATTTATGAGTTAGGAATGAGTCCACCGTAAAAGGTACATTTTAGGCTTAATAATCCCTAAGCATCAATTTCGCAAATAATTGACACTCACAGATAACGTATATTCAATGTTTTTGATATAAAACGATATTTATGTTTACCCAAAATAAACATATATTTTATTTATGATCTTTTTCAAGTTGTCTCAAATAATAATTTCGTCATTCTGAACGATTTCTTCGCTACGCTCAAAATAACTAATTTTCTCGTTTTTTTTTACAGAATTTTAGACAAAAGGTAAGTCTCAATGTTGAGAATTAATTTAAAAATATAATACCATATAAAATACTTTAATATGTAGAAAAATTTTGTTATGGTTTACACAATAATTCAATTCAATTTAAGTCTAGTTAGTATTAAGTTTTTAGCTAATTATTGTTACAGAATAATCTAAATATATTTTTGCAAACAAAGGAGTAAGTGTTATGTTTAAAACTATGAAATTATCGTCGAAATTGAGCTTGGGATTCGCTCTTTCAACTTTGATTGCTGCAATTATCGGCGTTTATGGTATCATGAAAATCAATACCGTGAATGATAACGATACGAAATTATACGAAATGATGACGGTTCCTCTCGGACACTTGGGGGATTTGATTGATAATTTCCAACAAATGAGGGTAGATCTCAGGGAAGTGATTCTTGCTGAATCGAATGAAGATAAAAAGAAATATATTGATAAGTTTTATGAAAAGAGTAAAGATTTTGATAGTGTTGCTGATAGTATTAAGTCATCATTAGTTTCTGATCAAGCTAAGAAGGATTTTGCTGAAATGGCTGCGACTAAAAAAGAGTATTTAGTTCAGATTCAAAAAATATTCGATGCGTGGCTTGGTGGCGATAAAATGACTGCATTGATGATTATGTACGGTGATGCTCAAAAACCGACGAAAGAACTTCAAGGTCATGTAGATGATTTGCAAAAATCTAAGATTGATCTTGCAAAGAAAACTTCAGGTGATAACGATGTAACAGCCGCATATGCTTCCATGATAATGATTATTCTAATCGTTCTTGGTATTCTCAGCTCCATTACTCTCGCTTTCTTTATCATCAAAGGCGTTTTGAGACAACTCGGTGCCGATCCGATGGACGTGCAAGCAATTGCGAACAAAGTTGCTGAAGGCGACTTGAGCAGTGAGATTAAAATTAAAGCCGGCGATACAAATAGTTTGATTTTCTCGATGGATAGAATGTCGAAAGCGGTCAAAGCAATGGTGCAAGAAGTGAAATCTTTAGCCCAAGCCGGAGTAGAAGGCAAATTAGACAAGCGTGCCAATGCGAGTCAGTATCAAGGCGACTATCGCGAAGTAGTTCAGGGCTTGAATGCTACTTTAGATGCCGTGATTGGTCCATTAAATATGGCGGCGGAATATATTGATAGAATTTCTAAGGGCGATATTCCGCATACTATCACCGATAATTATAATGGCGATTTCAACGGAATCAAGATGAATCTAAATCAATGTATGAGTGCGATAAAACTGCTTATATCTGATTCTGATAAAATCTATCAAGCTGTAAAAGTTGGTGATTTGCAATTACGTCCTGATATTACTATGCATCAAGGCGACTTCCGCAAAGTAATTGAAGGCACTACTAATACTTTGGATATTATCGGTGGTGCTATGGTGGAGAATGTTAGAGTAATGAATGAGATGGCAAAAGGAAATCTCAGCGTTCGCTACGAAGGTAACTTCCAAGGTGCGTTCGCTTCATTGCAAAATACAGTAAACCAGACGTTAGATGGATTACCTTTAGCCGAAACTGTAGAGATAATGCAGGAATTAGCACAAGGAAATCTTTCCGTTAAAATGCATAGAGATTATAGTGGCGACAGTTTAAAACTCAAGAATGCAGTTAATGAAACAATTGATTCGCTAAATGAAATCCTCGGAAATGTTAGTGTTACCGTTGAAGAAGTTACTCGTGCAGCAATGCAAGTATCTGACACCAGTTCTGCATTGTCTCAAGGAGCTACTGAGCAAGCAGCATCCTTAGAAGAAATTACTTCATCAATGGGAGAGATTGGTTCGCAAACTCGCTTGAATGCTGAGAATTCTAATTTAGCTAATACCTTGGCACACGAAGCTCGCGATGCTGCTGAACGTGGAAACCGTGAAATGACTTCGTTAAACGATGCAATGACTGAGATTAATGAGTCATCTAAGAGTATTTCTAAGATTATTAAAGTAATTGACGAAATCGCCTTCCAGACTAATCTGTTAGCACTTAATGCTGCTGTTGAGGCTGCTCGTGCTGGTCGTCATGGTAAAGGATTTGCCGTGGTAGCAGAAGAAGTTCGTAACTTGGCTGCTCGCAGTGCGACAGCTGCGAAGGAAACTTCAGAGCTGATTGAGAATAGTATCAAAACTGTTGATAGGGGAACTGAATTAGTTTCTAAAACCGGAGATGCTTTAAGCGAAATTCAATCAAGTTCTGTAAAAGTTACCGATATTATTGGCGAAATAACTACTTCGTCTAACGAACAGGCTCAGGGTATTTCTCAGATTAACGAAGGCTTGACTCAAATCGACAAAGTAACACAAACAAATACAGCAAGTGCTGAGGAAAGTGCCTCTGCAGCTGAAGAATTATCAAGTCAATCATCGCAATTACGTGATTTGGTCGGTAAATTTAGATTGTCGGGTAATTCCGGACTCATAAGCCATTCGCCTCGTCCGAAGCAATTGTATCGTACTAGTTCAAATAGTAGAGCATTGCCATCGGCATCTTCAAAAAGAACTCCAGTGCGTGAAGAAGATTTATACGATATGGTCGATGATAGTATTAGAAACAGCGGTAAAATCGGGCATAAACCAGAGGATATTATTAGCTTAGATGAAGATAATTTCGGTCGATATTAGCATTGAGTTCTATAAATATTAACAAAAAAACAATGCCTTCTATATATTTAAAAGATATAGAAGGCATTAAATTTATAGGAAATATTGGAAATATTATGCGGACATATTGACTACCGAGAATTCCAATTGATCATCCTTTTTCATTCGTTCAATCAATTCGCGAGTGATAGTATATTTTTTCACCGCCTTATTATCTGGAATTTGATACATAATCGGGAGCATAATATTTTCAATCACTGCTCTTAAAGCTCTTGCTCCGGTTTTGCGTTCGCGTGCTTTCTCTACTATATAATCCGTCGCAGTTTCATCGAATTCTAAATTAACGCCATCCATTTTGCATAATTTACGATATTGTTTGTAAATAGCATTTTTGGGTTCACTTAGAATACTTTTTAATGCTGCATCGCTCAATTCTTCTAATGGTGCAAGTACCGGCAAACGACCGATTAATTCAGGAATTAAACCGAACTGCAATAAATCATGTGGTTCTACTTTTTTCAACAAATCGTAAGATTCTTCTTGAATTTCTTCGATATCAGCAGTAAAGCCAATCATATTTTTACGCATTCTGCGGGCGATTACTTTCTCCAACCCATCAAAAGCACCACCGCAAATAAATAGAATATTGCGTGTATTAATGTTGATAAGAGTTTGCTCAGGATGTTTTCTTCCGCCTTTTGGTGGGATACCTGCAGTCGTACCTTCGAGTATTTTTAATAATGCCTGCTGAACACCTTCGCCTGACACATCGCGAGTAATACTTGAAGATTCGCTTTTGCGAGAAATTTTATCAATTTCATCTATATAAATGATACCGGATTCGGCAGCATTTACATCGAAATTACATTTCTGCAATAAGTTCAACAATACAGTCTCTACGTCATCTCCTACGTAACCGGCTTCGGTTATTGTAGTCGCATCAGCAATAGCAAAAGGTACATTTAATATTTTAGCTAATGTTTGAGCTAAAAGTGTCTTGCCCGAACCAGTCGGTCCTAATAGCAATATATTGCTTTTCTCTAATTCTACGTCCCGAAATTCAGGATCATTACTGAAAAGAGTTGTTCTTTTGTAATGATTATAAACAGCAACAGAAAGCACTTTTTTGGCATATTCTTGCCCAATAACATAATCGTCTAATTTTTTCTTTAACTGTGCGGGAGTAGGGAGTTTCGATTTGTTGCCTACTTCATAATCAGTAGGAATATGCACTTTACCTCTGAATATTTCCATAGAACTATTCGCACAAGTGTCGCATATAAACACTTTGTTAGGGCCTTCGACTAATCCGCTTACCTCATTAACACTTCTGCCGCAAAATGAGCAATGTGCTAATTCCGGTTGAATATCTTTTTTCTTTGCCATATTGTATTTTATAATTTTAATAATTGATTACTATGTTTTGTTT
The DNA here is from genome assembly GCA_964539225.1 of uncultured Hyphomicrobiales bacterium. Lineage (GTDB taxonomy): Bacteria > Bacteroidota > Ignavibacteria > Kapaibacteriales > UBA2268 > CALLXS01. The sequence continues at coordinate 11,521 of CAZIIZ010000023.1, forward strand.
CTACGATTTGGATTAGACGAATAATTAGAACTTTATTTTATTATCCTATTACTTATATGTAAGATATGTATAATTAATAAAGGATTTGTGAAAAATTTATACATCCATTTTTGAGAGTTTAACGTCTCAAGTTACTTTATTAGCTATTGGTAATCAAAATATTAAGCCGAGATTTTCGTTACTAATCGACAAGTATTAGTGTCTATTGAGCCATAAGGTGAAGCGATGTTTTTAGATCCAACAAATGATGTAGCATTTCGCAGAATATTCGGGAACGAGAATAAGAAAAATATTCTCATCAGTTTCTTGAATAGCGTGTTGGGATTCGTCGGCGATAAAGAAATAATGGATGTCGCTTTATTGAATACTAATCAAGTACCCAAAATTATTGGATTAAAGGAAACTATTCTTGATGTACGCTGTACTGACCATCGGAATGTGTCGTATATAGTCGAGATGCAAATTGCCAAGCCTTCTCAATTTGAAAAGCGAGTATTGTATTATACATCTAAGGCTTATACGAATCAGATAGAAAGCGGAGATGAATATCCGGCATTGAATCAAGTAATATTTATTGGTATCGTAAATTTTAATATGTTCGAGGGCAAGCATTATATCAGTAATCATTTGATATTAGACGAAGCCACCGGCGAGAATAAATTGCAGGATTTTCGTTTTTGTTTCATTGAATTGCCGAAATTCCATCTTGGTGAGGAAGACTTGCAAACAATTGCCGAGAAATGGATATACTTTTTCAAGAATGCTAAAAACTTGCAAATTGTACCGAAAGAAATTAAAGACCAAAATATTATTGATGCTTTCGGAGTACTTGAGCGATACGGTTGGACTAAACAAGAATTGGAATTATACGATACCATCGCAGTTTATCGCCAAGATGAAAGAGGACGCATAGAAGAAGGATTTAATTCCGGATTTGTGCAAGGCAAAAATGAAGGAATTGATATTGGAATTAAAAAAGGTATAGATCAAGGTATTGATATTGGAGCTAAGAAAAAGGAAATTACGGAACGCCGGAACTTTTTGCTTATGATTGTATCAAGTAAATCAGAAATATCAGATATAGAAAAAAATATAATAAATAACTGCTCGGACTCAGATAAACTGGCGAAAGCTATTGAAATGAGTTTGAGCAATCAAGAACTAAAAATAATCATTGAATATTTGAAATAAAAGATGAAAAAAACAATAGAAATTAACAGAAATAAAATTGATAAAATAGACAGAGCTGTAATTGAATTATTAGCTGAGAGACGCAGACTGTCT
>CAZIIZ010000024.1:0-3683 GCA_964539225.1 uncultured Hyphomicrobiales bacterium
TGCTACAAATGTAAATTTGAGTAAATAAAAATAGATTTGACTAAATGTTCTAAATTTCGTTTTAATATAATTTTAGCACTTTCAATAAAGAAATGAATCCATAAGACAGACAATTGTCCTGAGAAAGCAAATCATTTGATAATTAAGCATCTATTCAATCAGGTATTCGATCAAATAAAAATTCTATTTTGTTTAGAATTGACCCATAGTTTACCATCTTGATTAGAATAATTGAGTTCTAATATACAAAATCCTTCCAAGTAAAAATAATTCACTTGGAAGGATTACTGAAATACTTTATCAGAAATTACATTTTATTTGTACTAAATCCTATCATCCAATTAATACCGAATTTATCTGTAAACATACCGAAATAATCTCCCCAGAATGTATCAGCCATAGGCATGGTAACCTTTCCTTCTGTCGAAAGTCCGCTGAATAAGCGATTGGCTTCTTCTTTGCTGTCTGTAGAAAGCGATATTGAAAAATTATTGCCCTGCTTAATTGGTGGGGCCCATTCTCCGCCTGCATCGCTGCCCATAATCATAGTTTCTTTGCTAATCGGCAATGAAATATGCATAATTTTCTCGCCCATTTCTGCTGGAATTGGAGGCATTCCTTCTTGCGGGGGAACGGCTTTGTATCTACCAATGTATGGGAATTCGCCGCCAAAAACTGATTTATAGAATTCAAAGGCTTCTTCGCAATTTCCGTCGAAGTTTAGATATACATTTGCTACAGTCATAGTTTTCTCCAAAATGTTTAGAAATATTAAAATAAACAAAATAAATTAATTCGAATTTTTTATTAATCTCGCTCCAAAAGCTCCGTCAATACCGTGTATATGAGGGAAAGTCTGTAGCATACCGTCCGTACAAACTTCTTTAGGCAAGTATTTTTCAGCAGGATCAAGAGTAAATTCTGGATATTTTTCTAAGAACCATTTGATATTATCCGCATTCTCTTCCGGTTCGGTAGTGCAAGTGGAATAAATCAATGCACCGCCATCTTTTACTAATTTAGCGGCATTGTCTAAAATTTGTTTCTGAGCTTCTGCTAATTTGAAAATATCTTCACGCTCACGCTTCCACTTAATATCCGGCTTTTTGGATAATGTGCCTAAGCCCGTGCAAGGAGCATCTACGACTACAATATCAAATTTGTCGTCGGTGATAAACTCCATAGCATCGCCGTGAAGCGGAATTACGCAGGTATATCCCATTCTATCTATTGCTTCGTCGATAATATTAATTTTGGCTGTGTATTTATCTAAGGCGATAATTTTACCGGTGTCATTCATCATTTCTGCCATATAGAAACTCTTGCCTCCAGGAGCAGCACACAAATCAATTATTATATCATTCGGTTGAGCATTGGTAAGCTTTGCTGCCATTGATGCACTTGTGTCTTGGATAGTGATGAAGCCATTCTCAAATAAATCCATAGACGGAATTTTAATTTTATTGTTAGTGATTACTAAAGTATCCTTGAGATATTTTGATCGAATAAATTCAATTTCTCGCTCTAATAGTATATCAATAATTTCATCAATATCAGTTTTTAGAGTATTTACTCGAATAATAGTATTTGGACGATTATTATTTATTGACATTAGATTTTCGGCTTCGTCTGTGCCGAATCTCTGCACCCATCGACGCACTAACCATCTCGGATGAGATTGCATAACGGTCAAATAATATACTGGATCTTCGGATTTGAGTGGAAATCTGATATTCTGTATATTACGAGAAATGTTTCTAAGTACAGCATTCACTATCCCTGCGATTTTTTCTCCTTGTATCCTTTTGATTAATTCTACTGATTCATTAATCGCTACCGGAATCGGGATTCTGTCTAAAAATAAAATTTGATACAGAGCCACTCGCAGAGTATTTTTAATTAAATTCAAACATTTCATATAATCGCCGTTATAGAATCCATTCAGCACGAAGTCTAATTTAGCTCGCCAGCGGATTACTCCATAGAGAAGTTCAGTCATCAAAGCTTTGTCCAAATTGCTTAAATTGCCAGTGCGAAATTCATAGTCCAATAGTTTGTCTAAATAGGCATCGCTACGCTCAAACCTACTTAAAATGCGGACTGCTACTCCACGAGCTCCTGTGAAAAGTGGAGTGGGATTGCCGTCTAATTGTGTAGTCAAATTTTCATCCATAACCAATACTCTGCTTTATATCTATATCAAATAAATTATTCTTGATGCTTCTGAGCTGTCTCATTTACTCTTATTATTATAATCTTCTATAAATCCACTATACGTTTATACCATAGCTGTTATTGCACAAAAGCCGATATGTAATTGAATTATTTTATTGTTATAATTATTTTTCAATAAATTAGCTTATATCTATTAAGATTAAGTTAATGTAGTGACTCTGCACAATCAGAATAACATGGATAAAACGGTTGCAGTAATTGGTATCTAGCAATTTGTTTAAACAATCTGTCGAAAAAGTAAAATATATTTTCATTTTGACGGCAGTATGCTAACGATTTACACATCTTTGTGTTTATGCCTCAAAAATATAATTCCTCCGGAACGAGTCTTCGACTGGATGCAGGAATCTCAAATACTGACTGATTTGTGTGCTTGAAGATTGTCTGAACCATAGATTAAGCAGATTGTATTGATGAAGATGATTAAACTATAAAATTGTTCATAATATCATCTTAATCACTCTAATTAGATAAATCAATCCCAAATCTTTCTAAAAATACGTAATTATCATTAAGCATACACTTAATATATAATACAGCTAGTAGTTTAGATTACTAATATTTATATTACGTAAATATGCTTTTTCAAGTTCGTGTATCAATAGTTAGGCATTATTAATATGGTCATAGATTTTCAGGCAAATACTGTGCAACTCCTACGAAGTTGGCAGTCTCGGACGATATAAATACTTTGTTACTAACGTTTAACAGCTACGCTGTATAAGATTAATTCATATTTTTACTCAGTTATGAGTTCAACGTTAGTAACGAAATGAACTCCGCTCACTTCCCCAACTACGTAGGAGTCGAAAAGTATTTGCCTGAATACCAATGAGCATATTGATAATAGCTTACTTTTGATACAGCAATACAGTAAAGCCGACTTGCAAATTATCACAAGTCGGCTTTAATATAAAAAATTAATTTACAGATTATCAGGTTATTTAAGAACAGTTACTTTATTAACTAACGAATAATCCCCTGCTGTAAATAAGTAGAAATATGTACCTGCGGATAAGTTCAGCGATTTCGCATCCAAAAGCACTTCGTGCATACCGGCAGATTTAACTTCGTTTACTAATGTAGCAATTTCTCTTCCATTAGCATCGTTCAATGTTAATTTTACATTTGCAGTTTCAGGAATGAAGAATTTAATAGCTGAAACTTCGAACGTAGGATTCGGTGTCGCAGAGTATAACACGTAACCATTTACTTCATCTTTAACCGATGAAGAGAACGAACCCGGTAGGAAAGTAACCACAACATCATCTGTAGAAACTTCGCCGCAATCATTTGACAATTTACAAAGATATGTTCCGGCTTGAGCTTCGGTAATTACGGCAAATTCATAAGTTGGATTGGTTTCGCCATCGATGATTTCACCATCTTTATACCATTGATAGTTAGTGATAATAGATGGATTAGCTTCAGTAACTAAGCTGATAATT
>CAZIIZ010000024.1:3693-12685 GCA_964539225.1 uncultured Hyphomicrobiales bacterium
AAAACTCCAATTCAATTATCTGAAAGTTCTATCATTCACAACAACTAAAATCTCCCTTGATAAAACCTTGAAATCAGTTGTGTTATCAGTTATTTTCACTCTATAAGTTCCAGCATTACTCAAATTGGCAGCTGTTATAGCAAAAGTATCAGAATTAGCTCCATTGATTTCACTTCCGTCTTTTATCCAAGTATAAGATAGAGACGAAGTCGGAGAAGCTGCCGAAACTGCAAGAGTTAGTGGCGAACCTTCGCATAAAGTTTGATTGGCTGTTAATGACTGAATATCAATTTTCACAATGTGAATTTTAGCACTTTGAGATGTAGCTGATTTGCACATTCCAGTTACTTTTGCATAAAAATCAGAATTTGCGTCTTCAGCAGTTATTTTAAACACATATAATTCTGGCGATTGCGATCCTATATATTTTGCATTATCAGTTAAAGCAACTCCATCCTTATACCATTGGTATGAAGGTATATATTGGTATGGTAAACCAACTGCTTGAGCTGCAACTGTAAATTTAGCAGTACCGCCGAGCTGGTTATACGCTGGTTTAGGATCGGTAATAATACGAGTATCTTCTTCTATGTAAACTAAGATTCCTTCTGACATAGCATTGGCACAAGGATTGAGTGAAGAACTAACAGCTTCGCAAGTATAAACTGCGGAGTTATTAAATTCAGCTGAGGCAATTACATAAGTCGCTCCATTAACGCCGTTCATCAATTTGCCGTCTCTGTACCAACGATATCCAGCATCACCTGGCAATAATGTACCGCCGGCTCTAGCCATTAATACTACGCGACTACCTTTGCAATATAATCCAGCACCACTAGTTTGAGTAAACTTAGGTTGATTATAAACTAAGAAACTGTTGTTTGATGTTATTGAAACATTTGTTTGTTCTGTTGATACAATCAATAATTTTATTGGTTTTTCAAAAGCCGAGAATTGTGCGAAATTCCAATTATAATTCAATGTGAAATTACCATCTGCTTGTAATGTAGTAGGAATAGTATCATCAATCATTATAGGTGATGAATATGTTACTCCATTATCATTTGAATACATATAATATACATTTACATTCGCAATTCCGTGAAGACCGGTGCAAGTGATTGCCATCGGTGCTGCGTCGCAATTGGCTGCAAGAAATGATATAGAAGCTGTAGTTGTATTCGGAGTACCGAAATCAAGCGGATTAATCATACCGCCGCTTAAATCCATTGTATTCTTTGCTCCCCAAATACCGTCAGTATCAGACCACGATTTAACTACATTACCATCTTTGTCATATTCTACGATTTTAGTTATTCCTAAATTGTTTGGAATAATGGTAGCCCAAGATTTGGCAGCATTCTCTAAATTCTTATAGAAATACGGACCTGATGGAGCAAAAGGAGTACCGTCTGGATTTTTCCCACTAATATCAACTAATGAAATCCCATCATTTTGTACGGTAGCCACAGACATCAATGTCTCATTCGCACCGCTTCCGGTATATAAAGCTAAAAAATGACCTTCAGGAAGGCTACTGCTTTTATCGAAAATACCTGTGATTTTGTCAGAAGTTGTACCGTAAGCAACAGCTTTCGTTGTGTCAGTTGTTCTGAATCTCTGGAACACATTGCCTTTTTCAGTCGCTAAATTCAATATCCAATTTATTCTAGTATTATTTAAGAAATACGAATAAGTGTTCGGTACAACGTTCATCCAAATATTTTTATCAGCAGTATTTGAGATGAATGAAGAAAACGGCTCTGGAGTAACAAGTGAATCGGCTCCAGCAATTGTAATATAACGACCTGAATAATATGAAGAATCGCGTACTTCGTCAATATAAATATTATTACCGGCAGTAGTTGGAGCTGTGTTATTCACTAACTGCACTCTGCTGGTATATCTATATTCTAGACCGGTATGTAAATTTTTCAATTTGACTAAAGCATAAGCAGGAACAGTCCAATTGTATTTTGAATTAGAATTTCTGTCTTCTACTGCAAAATCAGTAAGTGCATAGCCGTTATTATTGATACATCCTGCCATATAACCCGGTACTAAAATTTCTTCAAATTCCACAGCCGGATTAATATTAATAATGCGTTGATCAAAATTCGCTACTCCAAGAGCTTTCGCTACTATTGTATATACACCGGGAGCAGAGAAAGTAATATTATCAAAAACAGCGACACCGCTATCGGCAATAGCTGTAGCCAATACAGTACCATTCGCTAATTCAATAGTGATCGGACCGCAATAATCATTCGTGTCTAAATTAGCATCTCTGGCTACTACTACGAATTTAGGTAAAGCTGAACCAACGTGTCCTTTTGTTAAAATATCTCCGAACCAGATTTTATTAGGAGCGTTAATAACGTTAACGTTAAATTCAACTGGAGCTAAACCAATATCTGTAAGAGTTGAAACTCTCAAAGTATTAACTCCTAAATCAGCAAGAGTTAGATAATCAAATGAAACAGTATTCGTGCCTATCGGCATTTCAGGACTTGTCCTTAGAGTGGTATAAGAATTATCAGCATTCTTTTTAGCTAAAACGAAATTAGCCGCAGTTTTAATGGATGCAGAATATATACCAAATTTGGTTTTGACGCTTATGCTAAATGGTAAACCGGAAGCTACCGGATTTTGAGATACTTGATTTAGAGTAATAGCATTCGGAGTCAAAGAGTTCATATCAAGGCTGGTGATATGAATATCGTCCAATCCTAATCGTGGACGAGTACTACCGGATGTAAATGCCAATCTATTAGACCAATAATATATCCAGCGAAGTTGCACTAAAGGTTGATCGTCGCAAGCGGCAGGCAAAATACTGGAGAAATTTTCGAGTACGTTAATATTCGCAGACGAATTAAAAGTATTATTCGGCACTGTAGTCCAAGCACCAGTTTCTGAGAGTCTATATTGCAAAGTAAAACTATAAATTTTACCCACATTAGTACCAGTAAATCCTGTAGCTGCTACTAATGTAGAAGCAGACCAAGCTGCATTGATGTTTGTGCGTCCTGTCGTGTTCAATGCGATAACAGCAGCACCTAAACGAGTACTACCACTATTCCCCATAGAAATTCCGTTTGCATCACGTCCATTAATTTTACCGCTTGATGTTGAATTATAAACATCAGCATAAACTGAACCTAGGTCATTAATTATATCTGGATCAGCAGTCGCATTGATTATGTAAAACAACATATTTCTTGGATATGTTGAAGTAACATTAGTAGAAGCCCATTCCGTGAAGTGATATTCGCCGGCAGGGAAAACTGTAGTTGATCCTTCAACTAATGCTTGATTTAATACTCTAGGAGTAGGCATTAGTAGTCCGGTTTGCGAAAATAGACTTACAGTAGAAAATAATACTACTGCCAGTAACAGGTTAAACTTTTTTAACATAGCTTTTACCTTTGTAATTGTTTAAAAAGAGAACATTATTTATCGTTTTCATTTGATAGAACCCAAATATAATAAATTATATTGAAATTCCTACCAAAAAATAATGTTAATGTAGCGTTAAATTACAAGCTGTTATAAGCATCAATGTCAATTTTTACTCTTACTTTAGGATGAGCGAAACTTTTTTGATATTCTTCATACGCTCTGCTGAGTATTTGGCGTAATATTGTACCGCTCGGATCGTATTTTTTGAGGTTTTTTATAACTATTATTCGTCTATAGTATTCCCTGATTCTCTCTATTCCGGGGGCAGTTGGTTTAAATACTATATTGGCTTGGTGGGTATGTATCAAATCGTGAAATATATCGCTATGTTTAATTGCTAATTCTTGGTCTAAGGAGCTAAATTCAATTACGATAAATCTCGAATACGGAGGATAGAATGCCTCTGCTCTATTTCGTAATTCATTTTCATAAAAGAATTTGTACGAACTGGCACGTACCGCAGCGATAGATATATTTTCGGGTTTAGTAGTTTGAATAAATACTTCGCCCTGCTTTTCAGCACTACGCCCTGCTCTGCCGGACACTTGAGTAAGCAGTTGAAAAGTTCTTTCGCTCGCACGAAAATCCGGCATCATTAATTGAAGATCGGCATTTACGATACCAACCAATGTTACTCTGGCGAAATCTAATCCCTTTGCTACCATCTGCGTGCCAATCAATATATCAGTCTCGGCATTAGCGAATCGCTCTAATATCTTTCGATGAGAACCTTTTTTAGAAGTTGTGTCGGAGTCCATTCGTTCGACATTGCATTTCTTACCTTTTGCGGCAAAGTATTCAATGATTTCTTCTTCAATCATCTGCGTGCCGCTGCCTTTGATAGCAACTTGCACAGAACCGCAATTAGTGCAAGCATTATGAGCCGGCTGACTATGACCGCAATAATGGCATTTCAATTTACTTTTGAATTTATGATATGTAAGATGAACAGAACAATTTGGGCATTCGTGGATAAATCCGCAGTCTTCGCATTGCAAATACGACGAGAATCCTCTGCGATTTTGGAACAGAATTATTCCTTCTTTTTTGTCCATTCTTAATTCAATTTCCGAGAGTAATTGTTTGGATAATGTTCGGTAAACTTGTCCAGTCTTTTTTGCAGAAATCATATCAATAGTTTTGATGATAGGCAGCATTGCTCCGTCGGCACGATTATTAATCTGATATAAATCAAATTTCCCATTAGTAGCATTAGTCATAGTTTCAATTGATGGAGTCGCCGACCCTAAGATTATATGAGCTTTCTCGAATCTTGCACGCATAATCGCTGAATCTCGCCCATTATAGCGTGGATTCGGTGAATCTTGCTTAAACGAACTATCGTGTTCTTCGTCCACGATTATCATTCCTAAGTTTACGCAAGGCGAAAATATTGCCGATCTCGCTCCGATTACAATTTTAGTTTTACCGGATTTAATATCTGCCCAAGACTTTTCTTTTTCGTTTTGAGATATTCGCGAATGAATAACTGACACTAATTTTGGGAATGATAATTCAAATCTATCAATTAATTGCGGAGTCAATGATATTTCTGGAAGCATAATAATTACCGTTTTATCTAAATCAAGCATCTTCTTAATCAAGTGCATATACACTAAAGTTTTGCCACTACCGGTAACGCCGTAAAGTAACGAAGGTTTGTAATTATCTTCTTCTATTTTTTCTACAATTGACGATAGAACAAATTCCTGTTCATCGGTCAAATTCAAATCAATTTCTTTTCTATCTGCTAATTTGAATTCATTTTCGTTAGCTTCTTCCCTATCTTCCATCATCTCGGTTTCTAGAAAACCAGCTTCAATGAGTCCATTTATTACGGATACTGAAGCTCCGAATTTCTCGGTAATTTTACTTTGTTTTATAAAGTTATTCCGTGGATTTTCGATTCTAAGCATATTTATTAGCAAGGCTCGTTTCGGAGCTTTTTTTTCTATTCTTCGAACTTCTTCTTCTAAGATTTCTCTCGAATCGAATAATTCAGGATTAATTCGGATGAACTTCGCTTGTTTGACTGCTGATTCTTTTAATTCTTCTTCGTAAAGTCGAATTATCCCTTTATCGGCTAATTTCTTTAATTGTGTTCCAATATTAGAGCCAGCAGTTTTGCTTAAATGAGAAACCGATAAATCGCTTGAAGATTCTGCAATTAATTTCAGAACTTCGTATAATTTCGGACTTTTCTTCCTAATACTATCAAAATATTCAGGACTCGGCTCAATCAGCAAATTAATTCTATACTTTATTTCTGTCGGAGTAGAGCTTGGGATAGCAGTACGAAATACTTCGCCAATCGGTGCCAAATAGTAATTTGACATCCAATTCAGAAAGCTAATCATTTCGGAAGTAAATATCGGTATCGAATCGAGTAATTTAATAACCGTTTTAAAGTCGCCATTGGTATCATTATTTATTCCGAGGATTACTCCAATAAATTTATTTTTCATACCGAATGGCACTAACACTCTGCTACCTATCAAGTCAATTCCGTCTTCAATTTCAATCAAATAATCGAATAATTTATTGATTGGCACAGGCAAAGCTACACTTACACGTTTAAGCATCTGCGTTCCTTAAATCAGTTGACACAATGGCTAAAATACACGATATTTCCATCACAATTTTAACTTGCATTTCTGAATAGCTTGCTTAATAACGTCTTCATCTAAAGTAATATCGAATCCGGCTCTCGGCACTCCTTTAATATCGGAATTCCTGCGTAGCACTTCTTCAAAAAGGACAAGTGCTTCAGCGAGTTTATTCGAGTGCAACAATGCCGAAGCCTTCAGATACAAAGCAAATACTTGATTTGGAGCTTTCTCCAAAGATATATTCGCCCAATACAAAGCTTCTTCTAATTTTTTCTGAGCTCCGACAATTTGAGCTAAGGTAGCAGCCGCACTTGCATATACAGGATTAGATAAATCGCCAATTGTAATCGACATTCTAATCGAAGATTCGGCTTGTTCGAACAACCGCATTTGAGCTAATGTTTGTCCTAATTGGAACCAAGCATAAGAATTTAATGGTTCTTCTTGAACATGCTGAATAAGCATCGAGTAGTTGCGACGTACTTTTTGTTCCATTACTTCTCTTGAAGTATCATATCCGAGATGATGAATGATAATTTTGGAAAAATCAACTGTTTTATTTAATGCAAATAATGATGGAGTGATTTGTTCATGCACTCTGCCTTTGAATTCAATAGTCGGATAGCCGTAATTACGGAATAATCTCGGATAGCCTCCACGGTGCATTTCTGTTTTGCCATCAATTTGCAGATGCAAACTCTCAATAGTACAAATATAAGCAGCAATTTGGTCGCCGGAATAATTTATTAATCTTTTAATTTCTTCAATACTTTCCGAGCTTATTCTTTCGTCGGCATCTAAGTATAATATCCATTCTCCGGTGCATTTTTGCAGACTTTCGTTGCGAGCTGCTGCGAAATCATCTATCCAAACGAAATCAAATACTTTAGCTCCGTATTTGTTAGCGATTTCTTTAGTTTTATCTGTAGAACCTGTGTCAATAATAATAATTTCGTCGGCTATCTCTCGCACGCTTTCCAAACATCCCGGCAATTGAGTCTCTTCATTTTTTACTATCATAGAAATGGATAGCAGTGGTCTGCTTTGCATAGTAATAGGATTAATATCAGACGTATTAATTGGCTTTATCGAATCAATTTTCTGGTTTCGTAGTTTAATGGCAGCTTCGGCATCGTCTAATTGTTTCAAATAATTCTTTAGTTCAGTTCTATTTGGGTCTAATTTCAAAGCTTTATTTAGATAAATTCTAGCATTTGCGAAGTCATTCTTATTAAAACAAATATTCGCCAAACCAATTACATTATTTGGTTCATTCGGATTAATTGAGTGTCCGGCTTTGAATTCTGACAATGCTTTTTCGAACTGCTTTAGCCCAACATAAGATTTGCCTAATTTGAAATGTATTTGTTCGGGCGGCAAATAATAATCGCCGACTAAGTATGCTATTAAGTTTTGATTGTTCTGTTGTAGCTGCATTTGCTTATACGACTCAACGGCTAATTCGTAATTGCCTAAGTATGAATAGGCTTCGCCAAGAATATAATAAGCAAATGATTGCTCCGGAACTACTTCCAATGATTCCTTGGCTCGAGTAATTGCAGTTTCGTAGTTACCTAATTGTGCTGACACGATACCGCCGTAGTTCAAAGCTTGAGGGCGAACTGAACTATTTTTGCCGGCAAGTTCGAGTACTCTTTGAGTATCAGCTTCCGCTTTTTCTACTTCGTGCATCGACAAATAAGTTTTAGCTCTATTGTATAAATTATAAGGGCTGTCCGGATTCTTTTCTATCGCAATATTCAAAAGCTCTAAATTTCTTTGTTGCTTTAGTTTCATCTTGTCTAATTGGTAATTGTAGCCCAAATGTATAAATTCTAAAGGCGAATTTTTGAAAGTAAAGCCGTTCTCTAATATCGAATTAAGGATTTGTTCGTGAATTATCCCGTCGAAACGGAAGCGATTATCATTCTTAAATAATCTGAGTAGGTTACTTATGTAAGTATCTACCCCGCCATCGGCTCGGAGAGCTTTAGAAACAATTTTTATTAGCCAACCGCCTACTTCGTCCGGGCTGTTTTGGAGTGTAGGGATCAACAAATGCGGATTAAGCAAGCGTTCGTCGGCATCAATTATCAAAATATGAGTGCCGTGTGCATTATCTAAAGCAATATTCCGTGCTTTAGCGAAGTCATGTTCCCACTTCGATCTAATTATTTTGCAATTAAAAGTTTTAGCAATATCTATAGTTGCATCTTCGCTTCCGGTATCGACTACAACAATCTCAGAAGCAATTTGAGCAACAGATTTTAAGCAATCTTCGAGCATTGCAGCTTCATTCTTTACTATCAAACATACTGACAGGCTAATATTTCTCAAATCTATTTTCCTTTTTTATAAATGCTAATTCACGACTAGCAAAATTAAGGATTTTTTTATTATAAATGTACCTAATAATTTTATTTTAAATATTGATCGACAGATAAAAGCAGATATCAATTAATATTATACTTTGTGTATAGAGCATAATAAGCTAATAGACTAAGTATAATTTATTATCCAATACTGAAAGTTGATACAATATTCCGTTCTTTTATTATAAAACATTTCATTTTTATATTTAAACACTTCAATTATTCATGAATATATAAAATTAACAAATGAAATGTGATAGCCGCAAAAGTCATTTATTGGAAATAATAAAAACATGATATGAAAAGCTGACCATTATACATATCTTTTTGGAGTGTCATTCCTGCGGAACGAGTCTTCGAGTGAAATCGTTCTTACGATTCAGCGTAGCTAATGCAGGAAACTCTTCCTAGAGTTCAGCGTAGCTAATCTAAAAAAGTTGCGAGACCAATGGACTATAGGAAATATAGTTCAATGGTATTAGTAAAGTCTTAGATTCCTGCATCCGTTCGAAGACTCACTACGCAGGAATGACAAAAAAAGAAGTTAGA
>CAZIIZ010000025.1:0-12684 GCA_964539225.1 uncultured Hyphomicrobiales bacterium
CGTGAATCGACTCTTCACAAACTCGCCCATTATCCATTTACAGCCTCACTCCATTTATTAGCAAAATCATCATTTAGAAAGCTATACTGAAGAAACTATCGAAATCTATCTTATTATCCCAATTTTGGATAAATCCATATTCGTCCACGGTAATAATAATATAGTCGCCAAATCCTTCATCGTCTATTGCTAAAAAGTTTGGCACGTAAGATTCTTGCGAATAGATAATTTCTCCTTCAGCATCCTTTAATGAGTAAGTTCCGTTATCACACACTTTGTAGTGAATACTGGCTTTTTTTCCAATTTCCCAATTAAGTATTTTGCCTGTTTCAAGCTCGATTTCGGGACACCAATTGCCACTTTTGTCTCTACACGGTATTCGCAATCCGTATTCATCCTGAATTCCATCTACTGCCGAATCTTCATAATACCTTACTCCGGCATTTACTAATATCGACTTAACGTCGTATTCTTTTTTGATTGTTAGTTCTACTTGCATGTTTATTTCTCCAATAACAAATTATCTACAATCAATCTTCTATTCTCTTGTGTATCATCAAGTTCAATTCCGATTTCTAACAACAAGGTGTCATCGTCTTTAACAGTTAATGCACGGAACAATTTTCTAAACTTGTTAATCTCTGTTATCTTTTCAATAATCTCAATATCTGATATTTCCATGATTAAAACATTCCTTTATTATTTTCAATATCTTTTACACATTCATCTAATTTTATTAATCCATAGCTTCCGTATCCAGTACAGTAATTTTTGTATTTTGAACACATTGTAGAAGTTTGGGAGTGCTTACATTTTCCGCAGAAAGTTTCTGGGTTTTCGTAGTCGAGTGGTTTATCTCTCATTATGATTTCCTTTATTATTCTTAGTTTTGTCGTTTTTCAATTGAGGTATTTAATGCTTTAAGAAATGTTTTTAAATTTTCTCCTTTATTACTATTGATTATCAAAAGTCGATTGTTCTCTAAGCATTCGTTATGAGAGAAACGATACAAGTTAGGCTTGCTGATAGTAAATATTGGAGCTATTAGTTTTTTGCCTGTAATTTCTGTAAATATGTCCTGACAATCTTCATAGTACTTATCTTTTAAAATTTTGATAAATCTTATATCTGTATTGAGATTGTCAAGGGAATATAATTGACGGAATTCTTCTAATTCCTTCAATAGTTTCTCATTTCCCTCAGATCCGACAAATGGATAACTCTTTACAATTAATTTCTGAACAAAGCGGTTAAAAATTTCTGATATTTTGGAATAATCTAACGGAATATCTAATCTGTACGGGTGTTCTTCAGACAACATAAATCCGGGCAAGAATTGCCCATATTTGCTATATAAAAACCACCAAATTTTAAACATAATATCCAACTTCGAGGTTGAGTCAATATGTCTTCCGCCATCAATCAATTCTCTGACTGTCATTATGATTTCCCTTACTATTTCTTTTCTAAAAACTTTAAAAATACTTCGAATACATTTGTTGATAGGTTGCACCAATAAGCTTGGTAGTTAAGCGTATTCCCTAATATTATATGAGTACCGCTAACCACAAAGTAAAATCTGCATCCGGCTGACCATACAACAGATTGAAGATGTTTCCAAAATTCGTTTTTGTCTAATTCTACCTCACGATACGTTGCCGGATCATCGGTAAACTGAATTTGCATTGGATTGAAGACTACGAAATCAGCGTTTTTTATTCCAGTTTTAAAAACATAATTCTTATTCATAGCTATTACTTCTTTAGCGAATTCTTCGATTGTGTAACTAGATTTTGTTTTCATCTTTCACCTCAATTTCCTTCACAGGTTTCAAATGGTCTATATTTATTCGAAGTAACTGTGATTTGCCAAATCTATTTATTACTATATCAAATTCTGCAACTAAATACTCTCCGAGGTCGTATTGTGGATAAATTAATAGCCAGCGTTTGACTGTTAAATATCGTCCATACTCTTCGGATAGGTCTTTTTGTATCACTTCTACATTAATAGGCATATCTTTATCAAGTTCCACCCAATCGTGCCAAGCAATGATAGATTTATATAAATGTGGTTTAAATTTTGGGTCTATCATAACTCTTTCACCTCAATTTCTTTCCATTTCAATTCAATGTGAACCTCTTCGCAATGTGAAATAAATCTATCAAGAGTTAGTGGGAGTCTGAGGTCTTGGTCTGCTGTATGCTCGGTATAATAACTAATCCTATTGATAGATTTGCAATATTGGAATAGAATTAAATTATCATTATTCGCTATCCTGACCTCATTTTCTGTTCTGAGTGTACAAGCCCACCCCTCAAACAACTCCGCTATCAATTCCGGCTTAAACGGTTGCGAATACCAATCTCTGATATATCGGACACCTCTATCAATAAAGAATTTTCGAGCATCAGCTTCTTCTTCGGTAGAGAATTTTTCACGTGAATTGCAATGATTTAGGAATGTTTCTACTTTCATATTACTCTTTCTCAATATATTCATAATCAATATAACTGATTGGTAGTTTTGATAATTCCTTGTACGGCACACGCCCTTTTATATTATACGCTACGTCTCGAATCCATATTGGCTCAAGCATATTACGCAGGAATCTTTCAAGTACCTTTACGGCGTGGCGAGTGCGAGAGTTGGAATAATTTCTGCCGTATTTCTGTTCAATTTCTTCAACCTCACCTATACTAAATAGCTGGTCTTCGTACATTTCATTAATTTCATATAAACATTCATTGTCATTGGGCTTGCCGAAATGTTGTTGGCAATATGCGTCATCAATATTGTGTTCTTCGATAAATTTATTCAAACAGTCAATAATTTTTTCTTGATGTTTTGGGTCGTAATGCTTCGACTTTACAAAGAATCTATCTTGGTCTAAGGTTACATCTTGATATTTTCGCATTTTCCGTAGTTGCATTATCCTATAAGGGCTGTCAAATATAAATCTTTCGGTAACTTTGCCTTTGCCATATATCAAAACCACTATACCGCTAGAATCTAATCTTATTCTGATATGATAGTTTTTAACCTTAAAGTTCCAATTTCCGGCATCTTTGTAGCTATCGTATATTTCTGGTACTCCGAACCGCTTAGTAAGATAGAAAAAGGCACTTAGATATATCGAGTCGCCTAATGAGTGATAAGTATTAAGTATGCTTTTATATTCTTTGCCGTCTCCGATTGATCTAATATCATATTCTATTGGAAATCTCCACGCTTTGCACATAGCTTTGATTGGTTCATCATCTATCGAATCAAATATTAATCTCATATTACTTTCCCTCCGTATCTATACCCACGAGTTTGATTATAAGCAATTTTTTCAGTAATTAGGTCTGTAAGTTTAAGCGAATATTCTACGCAAAGAAAATGGTCAATATGAGCAATTACGGAGAACAATTTATCTATTTCCATTAATTCCGTATATCCATTACGAACGTATTCTGTAGTCAAACTGATGTTACTATGGAGAAACGCCAAAAACTCAAAAATCGACATTTCTGTAATTTTACTATCTATCTCTACGAGATCGAATTGTTCAACATCGTATCCGCTCAAAGAGAAATAATCAAGTATTCTAATTGCAATATCCGCCAACTCAATGGCGATACCTTCCGGCTTACCGTCTCTATCATACCAAACTAATTCTTCTTCGTTCTGACACGCTTCATATACTTCGTCTATCTCAGTACGGAAAAGTTCGTGTTGCTCAAGTCTTGTTACAAATTTATCATGCCATCCATTGGCTTTATTAATTTCAAATATCTCTTTTTGTAGTTCTGTTAATTTCATTGTTTTTCTTTCTATAATTTATTATTTATGCTGCTTTTATCCAATTCTTGCCTTCGCAAGCTATTCTATTGAACTGTTGATACAAGTATTCGTCTTTAAATTCTAAGTGGATTGTACCGCCTCCATAAGTACCCTTTTTGTATATTCTGAAATAGAAGTATTGCGATTCATATTTTTTACCCCATAGTATGCAATCGTTATTTGTGATTGAATTTATTTCACTATGCTTTCTACCATCGAGAAAACACATCGCTTTTTCAATGTCGATTATGTTCTGACTTGAACCGTAATTATGTGATACAAAGTTTCTTAATTTCTCATAATCCGAAGTATAGTAAGGCAAAATTACTTTCTTTTTGACCATCCATTGGTCATTGGTTTTCCATCCTTCGGGGTTAAGCCTATTTCCAGAATAATAAGAAGTAATTTTATCAAAAGCATCTTCAATTGTTCGTTTAAATATTTCTTCTTTGCCAAAGAACAATTGGTCAAATAAGCTTATCATATTCTTAGCAGTAAATGGTAATTTTGACTGTTGTAGCTTGAAAGACTGAAATTCTTTTTGAATTTTACTTGTTGTAATATCACTAAATTTGGTATGTGAAAATATATTTGTCCACGATTGGGTTCTAAGTAAATCAATCAGTGAGGCAAACATATCTTTTTTATCTCTTTTGCTTTTTAAGCATTTTGATATTTCGCTTGTTAAATCAAAGTATTGATTGAAATCAAGTAATCCTTCAGCGTAGTAATTTAATCGTTCTATACTCTGTACAAGCTCTAAAAACAATTGAGCTACAATATCATATCTTGACTCAAGATTCTCGAACAAATCAATCTTGGCTAATTGATTTTCCGGTATTGAATCAAAGTTTAATTTGTGTTTTTCTGTCGTTTCTAAGAAATTAAAGCTAAATACATCTTTCGCATCTTTTTCTTTCAATATAACCAATACTACATTAACATTCGTTTTGCGTTCAGCATCTGAAAAACATTGACCTAAATCAATTACTTCAGCCTCATTTTTATTAAGTATCTCGGTTAATATTTGCCGTTCTTTCGAATATGGATTATTGAGTGTTTCCGCATTAAGCAAACATCTAATTTCCGCTCCGTGTGAAATTTCAATTGCTTTTAATAGGTGTTTAGCTCCAAAGTCAAAAGGCGGATTCATAATAATATAATCGAAGAATATGTCCGGCTTGTAAGTGAGGAAATCGTCGTGAATCACATTATAATTGCTACTTATTAGGAACTCCTGTAATTCGTAATTGAATTCAATGCAGTAGATGTCTTGCTTGTTTACTCCGCTGTGCCAACCATCTAACGGCTTCAATAAATCACCTTTTCCAGCGGATGGCTCAAGTATAATTCCTTTTACTCCTTCGCACATTCTTTTAGCAACGTCAATTGGTGTTGGATAAAATGTTTCGCTGAACATTTATGCTTCTCCTTATATAAAGCGTTCTTAAATAAGCATCTTCATTGATTTTTTTTTCGTCTAAGCATTTTCGGCACACTTGCCTGCCTTCGACGTGGTTTTTGGTACCAATTTCGATTTGTCCGCCACAACTCCGGCAGACTAAAAAAGGCTTAGTTCTCATATTTTTCTCCTGCTTTTCCATTTAGTACGTTTTCTTCGTGGCTTTCGAGCGGAGAATATTCCCAAGGTTGCACCTAATTCCGAGAATGAATCTCCGCATTTTTTGCAAGCATTGCTTACATCTTGAAATGCTTTTTTGATAAATACTGAATCTGATATTGTCATTTTGCCTCCACCATTTAATAAGTTGGAAAAGATTCTTTGATTTAATCTGATTAAATAATGACCTGATTTCGAGCAATTATTTTTTCATTTTTTTGTTTCCTCAACCGGTTCATAATTACAATTTTCGGGAGTTTTTCGTTTTGAGCAATTTAGCTCATTATACAAGGTATCACCATCTTCGTATTCGGTGCGAACACAATTTTTGCAGATTTGGCACTTTTTATAGTGTTTTAGCATTTGGGTTTCTCCAGTTTTTCAAAATAAAACTTAACTTTTAAATCATTTAGGTAAACTAGTCCATATTTCAGAGCAATTCTAAAAATCCATTTCTCTTTTAATCTATCCGTAATTGTCTGCAATTGAATTCTGAATTTTTCAATTGTAAAAGTGTCCTTATATCTATTACAATCACGGCAAGCCGGATTTAGATTTCTCAAATCGTCTTTGTCGTAATCTACTTTTACATAGCCTTCTTCAATATGATATTTCGGAATGATGTGGTCGATTTCCATTTCTTTAACGCTGATTTTTGCACCACAATAAGCACAATGACCGTTGAATTTAGAGTGGATTGATTCTCGTGTTTTTTTGCTGAAACTCATAGACTTTCTAACTCCTTAATTTGGTTTTGAAGTTCTTCTTGATAATTAAACAAATCACTTACTATATCCTGATATTCCAATATTCGTTGTAACCGATTTGCAAGCTTCTTATACCATCGCAATTTCTCAGACTTGATAATTCCCTCAAAACTTTCTAAGTTGATTACATCCTCTGTATCGTTAGACCAGTCCCAAGCCTCAAGAGAATGCTTATAAAATTGCACTTGAATATTATCTTCAAATTTGGAATGGCAATAGCAGACTTCACTTTCTCCAGCTCCTTTATTGCCTTTAATTGGTGAGTCATCACAACTACATGTTCCGTAATTATCCGGTTCTTTCTCATCTTCGTATTCATCTTGGAATGAAAGAAAATATCCGCAGGTAGTACAATTTTCGTTTTCTAATAACTCTTTGTGTTTAATATCAATTCCACTTCGAACTTGTGTTAAATCCTTCATTTCATTAACCTTTCAGAAATTTTAATTCTATTTCTATTTTGGAAAAGATAGATTGTTCTTGCAATCGCTATAACTACGATACAAACTATGCAGAAAGCCATAATTACAGTACCAATGATTCCGTAAGCCCAATTAGTCTCCATTTTTAAGCTCCTTTGATTTTAATTTAATATCTACAATTTTTCTACGAATAAATAGCGGATGATTACCAAGGTCTGGTTCTCTTATTATCTCTGCAATATCAGAAGGTTTGCAATCGTACTTGATTATCAAATGTAATAATTCTGCGGAATCATTAGCGAGTCGTTCCCCAATAATACTGCATATTTGTATTCTGGTCGTTCTATCTGCAATTTTTTCTAATTGCGAAAAATCAATTATTGTCATTTTTTAACTCCAAATAATATCAATTAGATCTTTAATCGCCGGAGATACTACTTTCCATAGCTCTGTTTTTTCAGGTTTTACATCTTTCTCTGATATACTCATGAATAATATTACGGATAATGGTTTGTTAAGATTTGATGATATTTTTTCCAATAATTCAATAGAAGGGTATTCCTTACTATTTTCGATTCTGCTTAGATATGCTTGACTAATTTCGCATAATTTCGAGAAATCTTTTTGTTTGAATCCATTATTGATTCGACACTGTTTAATATATATTCCTAAGTTATTCATATTTTCGCCTTTTAATTTATTCAATAAAATTTGGTTCAGGAGGTACATTCTCGTAGTCGCTCCATTTTAATTTTCCGCATTTTTTACATCTCCACTCGTATTCAAATCCAAAAATATATTTAGAGTGTGGTTGTTTGCGTTGCATAAAAGGTTTAATCCAATAATGGAAACAAAACAATCGTTTAAACCATCTCATAATCTTGTCTTTCAATTTGTGCTGTGGCAACTTCATCGTAACCTTTAAAATAAACCCTCAAACACGCATTACGCTGTGCTTGGCAAATTTCATTTACCAATACTCCAAAATCTTCCTTAGTAAAAGTAGCAACAAAATAACCTTTACGTATTCTATCATATAATTCTTTGATTAACTCATCCATTCCTGATTTGTATGTATGCCGAAATACTTTGTTATTGTTCACATCTAAGTCGGTACTAATTTTAATATTCGTATTTCCCTTAGCTTCATTAATAGCGAATTCGACAATATCCAATACTGATAATCCAGTCATCCATGCAACACGAAGATTGCTATTGATATAACTCATAAATTCATCGTAATTCTCTTCTTTATCTGACAAATATTTCCGAACTATATTCTTTGATGGTAATACATCCAAGAACAATGATAACATTTGTAAGTAGTAATTTATCAACTCATTCATTGTTTTATCCTTAGATTGTTATTGAAATTATTCCACGTCCCGTAAATTCATTGTGCATTGTAAATCCGCCATTGCTTCCGAAACAAATATCTGAATAACATAATTGGTTGTTCAATATATCAATTATTGTATTTCTAATATCAGATATTCGTATATCGTCCTGCAATTCAATAATACGTTCCATTTGTATTGTTTTGCCCGAACCACCTTGGCAATTATCCATCTCATTATGGAAAAATTTAACTCTTACTGCTGGCATAGGTTTATCCTTTTATTTATTTAAGAAATTACTACTTAGTGGTTGCCAAATGCTCAATAACTTATCGAAATGCGGTTTCATAAACTCAATGATTTGTGGCACATCTTTGTCATCAACATAATTAATGTGTATTGGAAGATATATACCCTTCCTTTGATTAATTATTACAACTTGCATATAGAACCGCCCACTTTTCTCTCTTTCGTGAATATCCCATCTGTAAATCAAATTCATATCAACATCGGCATCTGCAAATTCTTCATAAAAATCTGCCCAAGTGTCATATTTACCACGGGCATCATTGCTGTAATAATTACTACCACTTGCATAGTAGTCGTGGTCAACTGCTAAATCTTTGAGTTGAATTTTTTGCGAATTCATATCTTCTTGTGTCATTATCTTGTCCTTAAAATTGTTAATAAATATATTTTTGAAATCTTGATTCGGCTTTTACTCTATCCCATTTACCGTCCCAATATGGATTTTCACTTACATAATCATAAATCTGATATATTTCTGCAAAGTCATTCGGGAAATCCTTGTAATCGGTTATTATATTTGTCGCTGTTTTCACTCCGAACGAATGCAATAATTTTGATAATTCAATGACTTCGAGCGTGGCTTTTACATTCCTTTGCATATCAGCCAACACAGCAGCATTATTGCTTTGGATAGGGCAATGGAATATTTCTAAGGCACCGTTCACGGTGGCGAAATATATATCATCTTTGCATTCCATAGCTATCTGAGGCTCAATATTTCTAATTGAAATAGGTTTGTTTTTCTCAACCGCTAATAAACACCAGTCTTTAATTTGTTTTGCTGTTGGGCTATCTGCAATCAAAACTACATCTTTGAAAGCTAAAAATTCACTAATAAGTCTTTCGTCAATGTCATACTGTTCGTGTTTTCCACGAGTTATTCTTATTGTGCAATAAGTGCAATTGAATGAGCATCCTTTCCCAATTCTAAGCGGATATTTATTCCTGAATAAATTGCCTTGTGAAAATTCGTCTTCGGTTTCTTCAAAATACTTTATCCAAAATGGTTTTGCGAATTCGACCAAATTCTTATCATGGATCGGCTGATAAGTACATCGCATCTGATCTAATCTTTGAATACCGATAGGGAATTCAATATCATTCCTTTGTGCTAAACAAGCGGATATAAAAATGTTTTTATTCGGATAAGTATCTCTGTATTGTTCGGCTGTTCGAATATCATTTAGAATTGCTAAGTCGGTAACTTGACACGAAAGTATTATTACATTCTCAGCTTCTTCAATGCTATCGGCAATAGTATTCGGGTTCGCATTCGCCCAACTGAGAGCATCTGCCCATACGCTCATGCAAGCTGTACATATAAATTTATGCTTGCCTTTAAGTTCTTCAATAAGCATAATTCTTCCTTTAAATATTATTAAAATGTTATATTAATAGCCCATCAGGGTTTTCATCGCAAATCATTAACTGATTAAGAGTGAACCAATACCAGTCATCTGAACCCTTTGCAACAATTTTAAGACAATAGAATGTAAACCCGAATGTTTGCCAAGGTGGTTCATCGATAAACATAAGGCATCCAAATCCTGACTCACAGATATTGTAAATATCCTGTACTTTGTATTGATTGCCAATACCGAACAATTTTTCGTACTCTTGACTTAACAATACACCAATTTTCGTAAGTCGGCAAACTTTGCCAACTAAGCAAGTATGGATATTATGAATTCTAATCATTGTCGATCCTTATTTTTGACTGAGTATAACAAAGCCTTTCTAATTATTAATAAAATTATTTTTCTGCCAGTATTTTTTACGTGCCGATTTTTTAAAAACTTTTTTAATTTTGGAATTTGTTTTTTCATTCCAAAATAATTTCATACCTGCTTTGCCGTTTAAATCTGTGTATGGCTTCATACTTACCTCTTTAATTATAAAATAATACCGCACGGCATATTAATTGCAAAAATATTTTAGTTATTAATCCGTGCGGAATAGTGGAATTTCAAACAGAAACAATTACTATTGAAAGTTTCTTAAATATTTGAAATTAGTTTAGCTGTTTAATTTTGCCTTGAATTTTGGGCTTATTTTGAATTTTACAGTTTTGGATTCTGCAATAATAATTTTCTCATGAGTTTTCGGATTAACTCCGTTGCGTTGGGCTTTAATATCCGGCTTAAAAGTACCGAACCCAATCAATTCAATTTCTTCGCCAATTAGTAAAGAGCTTGATAAAACTTCTACGAAATTTGAGTAGAAACTTTCGGCTTCTTTTTGGTTGCAACCTTGCTTATTAGCAATCGCTTTGATTAAATCTGATTTTTTCATTGTAAAACCTTTATAATTTATTTGTAATTCGCTACTGACTTAGTAGCGTTTTAGGAATATATTACGAAATCATTGCTTCGACCAACGTATCTAATTTTGGTTTATCATTAACCTCAATTGTTATAACAGCCGGGTTTATCACTCCTTCGCACTTGTTTTTACCGTTAAAACTATCTTTAAATTCATTTCCTCTTGGATGAAGCTGGAATATTATGTTTGCCGCACATCCAGCCATAAATCCCGTAATGCCTCCGGCTCGAACCTCTTCATCGGCTCTACATAATAAACTATAAGCAGTATTAGCTCCGTATCCATTTTTCAAAGGAGTATCTTCTGTATCTAAAATTTCCATTATTCGCTCCGCAACCTTTATCACCGCATTACCGTATGAATCTTGATTATTGGCAACAGCTAACTTCCAATCGTTAGATTCTCTCCATTTTGTTGTTTGTTTGGTTTGGTTTCCCATTATATTTCCTTTTATTTTATTTGATTTGTTTATGTTGATTATTTAGTAGCATTTTTGTTTGATTCGAGATGTTTCTCTGTAATATTAATCCAAGTCTCTACAATTTCATCTTGAATTTCATCGTCGGACCATTCGAAACTTTGCCGTAATCCGCTTCGATTTTTCAAGTCTTTGATAATATCAAACACTATCGCATAGGCACCGCTGGCTTTTTCTTCGCCGGAAACGTGCTTGTAATATTGTTCTTCATATTTTGTCATTTGTTTATTCCTTTTTAAAATTAAGCCGCTTTATATTCGACTCTAAACGATTCTTCATCTTTTTCTTCAGCTAAGAAGTCAATTACTTTTTGACCGATTTGCATTTTCAAGTTATCACCTATCTTGCTTTCGATTTCGGCAAGCAATGAGTCTGTTAAGTCTTCGGGCAAGTATTCGTAACCATATCTTGCTATATCAATATCAAAAGCGAAAAACGCTTGCTTGAAATACTGCTTAACTTTCTTCATTACATCATCGAAATTTTCAGCAGTATTTTGTTCGACCGATTTATTTATATTGAAGTCGCATTCTATGTTTTCTAAGTTTTCCATAATTCGCCTTTCAATATATGGTCATGGATAGTACCGATGATTTCGATACGTTTAAAATCATGAACAATACTTAATGGATATTCGATATACTCAAATAAAGGCACTATTAGACCATTTACTCTAATAGACCAACATCCAAGCCCACTCATTACAACTTCACCAAAATCGGTCAAACCATCGCTTGGGTTAGCACATTTAACTCTATCACCCTCAAAAATCTTAGTTTCTTTCTTATCGGGTAATCCGGTAAACTGCCCAAGTGTTTCGGGGATAACTTCAACACAATATCCAAAAATTGCTTTTTCATTTATCAACTCCATTGTTTTCTTGACGGTATAATCCACATACATATAAGTTTTATATCCTTCGTAATCTATATTGCTCTCAATCGGAACACCTTCAACCCATTTATGATTATCACTTCTTATCCCTCTAAATAAAATTTCTCTATTTTCCATTATGCAGCCTCCGAATCCGATAATCGTTCATAAATTATTTCTAATGCTGTATCGTAGTAAGCCTCTTCTAAGTTCTTATTTAATTCCCTAAATTCCCCATCTGTAAGTTCTATACTGCTTATACTTTCAAATTCAGGTCCGCTGAAATAGCCTAAAGAGTAAGTATAATTAACCGTAGCTGGCAATTTTTTATGTATCGGGTCGCCGTCTTCGTCGTATCCGATAACCGCCATTACGTCGATTTCAAGTTCATCGTCAATTTCATTGTTTCGCATATAATATTCTCATAAGTTCATTGTCAATTCTCAGAATAACTACCGTATTTTTCTTGAATAATTTTTAGCTGCATTTGTATTGTTTCGTGATCAAGTGGTTTTGATTTAATTTCGATTGGCTCGGAGTTAGAAGAGGTTGTTTGTTGCTCATTAGTATTTGACTTGACCGGAGTTCGATTATAGAACTTTTTCAAAGCATCATCAAGTATTTTTTTGTTCGCCTCACGGTCGATTGAGCTTTCTTCTAACTGTCTTGAATGATCAGTAATCGTTTTGCTTTTCGGCTCGAATGCTTTTACGAATTTCAGACCATC
>CAZIIZ010000026.1:0-12596 GCA_964539225.1 uncultured Hyphomicrobiales bacterium
CTCTTGGTGGTGGTACCGAACAGAATACTCCGGATATTACTTTCTCGGATTTATTGTTAGACAATACTACTACAGTCGTTATTAAAATAAAAACTGCCGCCGATGCTTCTACTTGGCGTACAATAGCCGAGAAGAAATATCTCGATATTGTGAAAGACATGCCTGCCTCTATGGATGGCGTAGCAAAAACTGATGCAGATAATGCTTTTACTGGTAATCAGAGTATATCCGGAACACTTGGTGTAAGCGGATTAACTAATTTGAATGGCGGTATTGCTGCTGATGGTAATAAATTTACAGTTGCTGATGGTACAGGTAATACCGCAATTGCTGGTACTTTAGACGTAAACGGAGCTACTACTTTGTCAGCAATGAATATCAAAGGAACTACAAATCCTGTTGTGAAAGTTGCTGATATAGGTGGTGCCGGTTGGGTTAGTATCTCAAAAACCTCAACTACAAATGATTATCTTGGTATATTGCCTCAAGAAGGTGCTGCAATGTTTAATGATGGTAGTAAATATTTAGTTGGAGCCGGTAAAGCCGATAGAACTGTATATGCTTCGATTTATAGTAATGCTTTAGATAAGGCAGGGGTTGAGATTAGAAATGGTGGACTCGCTACATTCATAGCCGATGAATCTGGAGAAGCTTATACTTCGAAAGGTTTCTTTTCTGGTGCCGAAGGCACAACAGGTTACTTAAAGCTAAATTCTGCTTTGCTCGGGGAAGGAAATGATAATCATTTAACTATTCAACCGGCTGAGTCAATGCTTGCAGATGTTACTCTTACTTTTCCTGCAACTGATGGCGATGCTAATCAAGTATTGACTACCGATGGTAATGGAACTTTGAGCTGGGCAAGTGCAAATGCTTCGGTTACAGATATTACTTTAAATCAAACTGGTTTAAAAGTAAAGGGTGCCGACGCTAATGCTCTTACTATCAAACCAGACGAAACATTAACTGCCGGCAGAACATTGAATCTAAAAGTTAATGATGTCGATAGAACTATTGATTTGAAAGGTAATCTAACTTTAACTGGTAGTGTATCAACTGTTGGTGATGATGCAATTACTTTCACAACATCAGATGCATCCAATGTTACTCTCCCAACTTCTGGTACTTTATCTACTTTAGCCGGTTCAGAAACATTAACAAATAAGACTTTAACTAGTCCAACTATAAATACAGCTACAATCGCCGGCGGAACAATTAATAGTGCGGCAATCGGTGCTACGACTGCTTCTACCGGTGCGTTTACTACTTTAGCTGCAAGCGGAGCTACTACATTGGATGGAACTGTTACTGCTAATGCTAATGTTGTGTTGGGAAGTGATGGAGCAGATGTAATTTATGTAATAGGTCGCACAGCCGGAAGCATTATTCCCGTTCCGAATACACCATTTGTGGATAATTTAGGTTCTTCTACAAATAGATTTGCTAAAGCATTTTTAGGAGCTGACGGTATAAGTATTGGTTCCAATGCTCATAATGCGAATATTACTTATGATACTGATAATTTAAAAGTTGTAGTTAGTGAAGATCTTTCTGTTGGCACTACTGGTGCAAATAAAAATTTGGCAGTAAAAGGTAATTTAACTGTTACTGGAACAATTACCGGAACTTTTTCCGGTTCGGTTACGGATGCTATATCAGCTGAGAAATTAAAAGGTGGATCTATTGGTGCTTTACCGTATCAATCTGCTGAAGGCGTAACTGGATTTATTAATAATCCTGTCGCAACAGGCGAAATACTAGTGTCAGGAGCAAATGGACCTACATATACATCTCGGTTAACTGAGGCACAAGTGCCTAATACTTTGACAGTGACCGGTGGAACTATTAATGGTGTTACTATAGGTGTCTCTTCGGCTGCTTCCGGTAAATTCACTACCTTAGAAGTAACTAATGGTATCGTTAGTCTGCCTACTGGTTCAATAACCAGTACTATGATTGCTGAAGATATTCCATTAAAAATATCCGGCGGTACTATTGTTAATACTGAAATCGGTACAGGCGGGGCTAAACCGGGTACTTTTACAGCTTTATCAGCCTCAACTATTACTTTGCCTAAAGATGTAATTACTGATGATATGGTAGTTGATGACTTAACTTTGACAGCTGGTTCTATAGATGGAGTCGTTATCGGTGCAAGTGATCCTGCCGCTGCTAAGGTTACTGATTTAATAGTTACCAATAGCGTTACTTTAGCTTCCGGAGTAGAAATTACTGCAAATGATTTTAGTTTGCCGTTGACAGTTTCAAACAAAACCGTAGCTAAGGCTGGAACTGTGTTAGGAATTGATCTTACTGCAAATTCTGGTTCAATCTTGGATTTAGTCGCTTCTAATGCTGGAAATAGTTCTGCATTAATTAAGTTGACTCATACTTCTAACACCAAAAAAGCTCTCGAAATAACCACGGGCGACGTGCTAATGAGCGATGGCGATTTGAGACTGAGCGATGGAATAATTGATTTGCAAAACAATAGTTCTACTGCCCCAGCTCTGGATATTACTCAATTCGGTTACTCAAGTGCATTAATTAATTTAACAAGTGCAAGCGATGCTACTACTGAAGATCCAACAGCTATGCTTTTTGTAACCAATGACAAGCTAGATGGTGCAACATATTTAGGTGGATCTGCTGCAGTATTGATAAACTCTGCTAGTACTGCTCCTACTTTAGTTGCGGTGAATGTAGGTGGCGGAGTTGCTTTATCTGTGCCTGTCGGAAGCGTACAAATAGGTAATTCGGATATTGGTGTTGGTTCTGTTACAGCATATACTCTTCCTACTGCTAAAACCGATGTGACTGGTAAAGTGTTGACAGCTAATACTAATGGAACTACTTCTTGGGAAGCTCCTGCTTCTGACGCTACTAAAGCAAATCTATCTGGTGCTACATTTACGGGATTAGTTACTACTGGTAATGGTTTAACTGTATCCGCCGGAAATGTAAAATTGTCGCATACAGCCAAATCAGATACTGATTTAGACTTATCTGATGAGCTAGCAGAAACTACGATTTATTCTTATCCTTGTGCTGCGGATATTGTTATTACTAATTTACCTGTTGGTGTCGATGGTAAAATAATTTATATTGTTAACACAGATGCTTCAACTCATACAATTACTTTACCTTCAGGTTTAGGTACGATTACTTCTGGTAAAGTAGCTACTTTTGTTGCTGTTGGTACAACTTGGTACAGAATTAACTAATCTACTTCTTCTTCTTATTGAAGATAGGTTGAAATAATTGACAATTAGATTTAGCCATCCGGTGGCTTTAAAGACAACGAATGGCTTGATAGAAAAATAAAATAAACTAATCATTAATTTGATAAAGAATTAGGTTATGAAAATAAAAAATATATTTTTAACAATAGCATTAATGCTGATAGGCTTCGGCTCTGTCATGGCTACTCCGACTACTACGCAGACTCGCGAGACAGTGTCGGGCGGTGGCGGCACTAGTACAGGCGGCATCTATACCAACTTCCCGGTAGTAGGCGAGCCAGTCGTGGGTACGGAGGCTTCCGGCAAATATCAAGGCTCTACGCAGGGTTTTA
Source organism: uncultured Hyphomicrobiales bacterium (assembly GCA_964539225.1). Taxonomy (GTDB): domain Bacteria; phylum Bacteroidota; class Ignavibacteria; order Kapaibacteriales; family UBA2268; genus CALLXS01. Next base: position 3,575 of record CAZIIZ010000026.1, read on the forward strand.
TGGCTGTGTTCAACGAGCCTACCGGTTCTCCGAGAGTTACCGATATTACTGCGACCTATACCGGACTTGTAGCAGCAGATTTGACTGTTACAGGTGATATAGGGGCTACTTTTGTATGGTATAGCGATGTTGCGATGCAAAACGAAGTGGCAACTGGTGCTACATTTGCACATGGCAAAAAAGACGCAGGCGTATATACTTATTACGTCGTACAAATAGTAGAAGGCGTCATTAGTTCTTACGCAACAGCAAAGGTTACAATTAACAAGGCTTCGCTTACTGTGAGAGCAGCTGATACAACTAGGATTTACGGACAACCAAATCCGGAATTCAGAATTATTTACTCAGGATTTGTTAATGGCGAGACTGCGTCTGTTATAGACGTAGCTCCTATTGCTACTACTTTAGCTACTACAATTAGTAATGCCGGAACTTTTGCAATTCCTATTGATGTTGCGAATAGTTCGGATAATAATTATATTATTAGAGCTAGTAGTGAAATTGGGGCCTTAACCATTAATAAAGCTAACGTAACTTTCACGTTAAGCAATAATATTAAGAATTATACAGGCTTAGAGCAATCGGCGACTATTTCTAGTTTACCGTTATTAGCTTTAGGTACTGATTACACAGTAACTAACAATTTAGAAACAAATGTTAGCACTTATCCATTGACTATCAGCTTGGTGGGTGATGCATTAATCAACTATCACATGACTAATGCTGCAATTATTGGCGACTTAGTAATCAATAAAGTGCCACTTTCAATTACTGCTGATAATAAGTCAAGATGCGTTGGTGTAGATAATCCTGCTTTCACTATGTCGTATTCAGGATTCTTAAATGGCGAAACAGCTTCGGTAATCACTTTGCCGACAGCAACTACATCTGCAAATATTGCATCTCCATCCGCACCTTATGATATCGTATTAAGTGGTGGAAGTGCTACTAATTATGATATTACTTTAGTCGATGGTACATTAACTGTAAATGAATTGCCGATTCCGACAATTCTTGCAGACAATGAAACGCCAGCTGCAAACGGAACAGTTACTTATACTACTCAAAGCAGTATGAATAATTATACTTGGACTATCAGCGGAGCTGTCGGAACTGATTACACTAAAACTGCCGGTAGTTCTACCGACAATACAGTCGTTATCACTTGGCTAACAGCCGGACCAAAAGTCGTTAGTGTAAATTATGCTAATGCTAATGGCTGTCGTGCTGCTGCTGCTACTACGAAAAACGTAGCCGTTACAGGTGCCGATGTTGCCGTTGCGGTTGTAAATGTTAGCCCATTAGAGCAAACAGTATGTTTGTTGCCAGGTGTCTCAGCTACATTTAATGTAGAATTGAGCGGGGCTCCCGCTCCTACTGTAAAATGGCAAGAATTAACTACTGCCGTTGGTGCTACTTGGACTGATTTAACAGCAAGTGCTGTTTATCACAATGTAACAACTACTGCGTTGACTATAAATCCTATAGGTGGTATGTCCGGTTATAAATTTAGAGCTGTCGGTGCTAATACAATAGTACCGGGCGGAGATAAATCTGCTACTTCTGAAGCAGTAACTCTTCACTTAACTACTCCGCTTACTCCGACAGTAGCTATAAGCTCCAACCCAGCAGCTTTATTGAATACAATCTCTATTAACTCCGGTACTTCCGTTGTATTTACTGCTACTCCTTCAAATATCGATGCCGGTATTGTAGCTTATCAATGGAAAGTAAATAATGTAAACGTAGGTACTAATCTACAAACTTACACTACAACTACGTTAAAGAATAGTGACTATGTTAACTGCGTAATTACTGTAAGCGGAGCGAATGCTTGCTTAACATCGGCTACAGCTACTGCTGCAAGTTCGATTATAGCTACAGTACTAGACGTAACCGCACCAAGAGTTACCGCATATTTCCCTGCTGCCAATTCGGTTATCGCAGCGGCGAATGTTCCTAAATTGAAGCTTATATTCGATGAACCGATTGCAAAAGGAATCAGCGGCGTATTGAGACTAAGAAAAGTAGTTACTACTGGTGATAGTATTATTAGGGAATTCCCTCTAACTCAAGTAGATATTAGTGGGGATACACTTATTGCTGATCTTACCGGCATTTCGTTGGTAGCTGGTAATTCGTATTATGCAAGTGTTGAACCTAGATTCGTTAAGGATCTTGCCGGTAATTATTACGCAGGCTTCGATAATGATTCTACTTGGAGATTTAATATCCCAATAACTGGACCAACTGTGGCTGCAGGTATTGCGATATCTGGGTCAGCAGGGAGAACTACAGTAACCTTGAATATTGGTAATTTAGGAACTACTGGCGGAAGAGGTTCTAGAGTATTAGTTATTGCAAGTAATGCTAATATTGCTTGGACTCCAACTTCTGGAACTGAATATGCGGATTCTTTGGTTTTTGCCCCATATCAAGTTCCTTCTTTAGTCGGCGGAGGAAAGGTATTTGCAGTTTATGACGGTACAAATACACAAATTACTGTTTCTGGTTTAACCAAAAAAACTAAATATTACTTTAAAGCATTTTCTTATAATGGAGTAGCGGGCGTGCCTTCTACTTATACTTATGGCCCTATCTCTAATCAAGCTTCTACAACGACATCGAGTAAAGATGATGAAGAATACGAAGTTGGAGAGAAAGAATTCGCTGGAAACTTCTCTGTATGCAAGGTCAATCCAAACCCTGTAAGCACTGAATTAAACTTCTGTATCGATGCACAAGAGGAAGATAACTTCAAAATCGAACTCTTCAACATAAGCGGAGAATTAGTATTAAGTCAACTTCAATTCTTGAAATCTGGTAGCAATACTATGAAGTTAGATTTATCTACTCAAAAAGGCGGAGTGCCAGCGGGAAATTACTTCCTTAAGGTAACAGCTAACAATGAGTCCTTGACTCAGCAGGTTGTTGTGATTCCGTAATTGATATGTGCAAAAGACCTTTTGGGTCTCTAGCATCCTCAAAATAATGAAAGCCCATTTTCTTCTTACGAAGAGAGTGGGCTTTCGTTTATTAGGGTATCCAGAATCTATATGGATAAAAATAATAATGGACTGTGCAAATCGAAAATGCTACAGTCCATTAGTATTTGTCATTATTATTTGTCGTTATTATTATGAGTTAAGCTTTCTATTATTAGCTTTGATTTTTGCAGCGAGTGGAAATATCGTCTCTGATACTAATTTGCCAATACCGCTCAAAGGAGTTACTTTGTGACTAATTCCGCCTTCAATAATTGTTTTTGGCATAGACGGAGCTACCGCAGTTTCAGGATCTTGTACAATAACAGAACCATGAGCTGAAGCAATATGAGCCGCTCCTTGAGCACCGTCTCGTCCTAAACCTGTTAATACTACTCCGACGCAAAACTTACCATAAGCCGCCGCTACGGATCTGAATAATGGATCTGCTGCCGGACGCACAAAGTTTTCTTTTGGTCCTTCGTCTAATAACAGCCGATATGTACCATGCTCGACCCTCAAATGCTTATCGCCTGGGGCAATGTAAACATTACCCACTTCAGTAGCAACTCCGTTGCCGGCTAAACTTACTCTAAGCTTGGTTTCTTTCTGCAATCTTTGCGAAAAGGTCTCAAGCATCCAAGATGGACCGTGCTGCACTACATAGAACGCAGCGAAAGTATCATCTGGGATTTGGCGGAATAATTCTATTAGTGTTGGAGGACCTCCGGTAGAAGTAGCTACGCATACTCCAACGCATGGAGGTAAATTATCCTGATCATTAGTAATAACATTTTCGCCACCTGTAAGTGGTGCTTTTTGTTCTTTTTTGGCTAAACCGTCTTTTACACGTGTTAATAACTCTTCTACGTCTATTGGCTTAGCTATATAGTCATCGGCTCCGGATTCGAGGGCATAACTTCTTGCTCCTTCGCTTACTAAAGCTGTAATCATAATCATCAAAGGAATTTGAGTCAGAGTTTCGCGTACTTTTCTAATCAACTCTATTCCGTCCATATTTGGCATCATCCAATCGGTTAGTAGAGCGTCAAATTGTTCTCGTTCTAAATGAGAATACGCATCCATACCATTATTTGCTACTACTACTGAATAGCCGGCTTTGGTCAAAAGCCTTTTCAGAAGTATTGAATTGGTAAGTTCGTCCTCGGCAACTAATATCTTTTTAATTGGTTCCATATAGAAAACATTTTCTATTTATTTATTAATTCAGTTCTATAATATTCTAATTCGATAAAATAATCTACATCTTCAACATAACTTACAAGTACAAACGCAAAGCATACTTTATAATTTTTAAAAATAAGGAAAAAATATCAATTTCTGAAATATTTATTTGAAATAGTTGATATTTTTTTGTTTTTATTTATTTTATTACTATTTTCGCCTGCGTTAATGGCAAATTTACGAAGTGTACAATAGTTGAAGGCTTGAAATTGAAATATTTGAAATTAATAATTGAGCCGATATTGTGCGTCAATTAAACTTTTTTGTATGTATTCTGTCTATTATTCAATGAACTAAATTTATATTCTATAAAAATTATATAAGGAAAAAATTATGAAAAAATCAATAAGTCTAATTATGGGACTAATGATTTGTTTGACTACGCTAAGCTATGCTCAAATGGAGCAAAATCCCGAACAAGTAGAAAGACGCTTCAAAGCTCAAACAGAAAATCTTACAAAATCGCTGTCTCTAACTGACGATCAAGTAAAGAAAATCGAAGCACTCAATGCTGGGACTTTGAAATCAATGAAAGCCGACATCGAGAAAGCAAATGAGTTAAGAGATAAAATCAAAAAGGCTAATGACGAAAGACAAACCAAAATCGACAATATCTTGACAGCGGAACAAAAAGAAAAATTTAAAGCTATTCAAGGCGAAAATAAAGCAAAAATGGACGAAAGACGCGAGAAAATGAAAGAAATGCGTAAGCAAGATAAAAATCCTAATAAACCAGTTGAAAAGAAATAATCCGAAATAAATTCTCTGCCGAATGATTTGTTAATTCGGCAGAGAATCATTCTCATATATAATAATCAACAAATTACTTGTCGTGTTTCTTTCTATACTCAATTATTTCTTTAGCTACGGATTGACGCATCGTGTCCAACATACTCATAAATTCATCGGGTTTGTCCTTCGCTAATTCCATATAAACTTTATGGAATGAATCAATATTATAGCCTTGCTCATCTAATATTTCTAACATTTTGCGATTGGCTGTTAAACTGTCGCTGCACATTTCACGATTAATCAATACTCGGCGATATGTTTCGGCAAATCTATCACTATCGGAACGGAAGTAATTGCAGGCAGTTATCGCAAAACAAAGAAATAATCCTACAAATAAAGTTATCTTTTTCATGTTCTATTACTTTTTTATATGTATTTTAATCTCAATAATCTAACCATTATACACATCTTCGGCAATACCGATGAATACTGTCATTCCGGTTTTGTGAGTCTTCGAACAAATACCGGAATCTGCAATCTTATAATTATTACCATACTTGTTAGTTCTCTTATATTATCAAGTATTTAGATTCCTGTATCCGCTCGAAGACTCGCTCCACAGGAATGACAATCCCAAAAGATGTGTATAATGTTTAGTAATAATACGCAAATATACGCCAGTTTCGTTAAATAAAAAAGCAGGCGAATTAAAAATATTCTCGCCTGCCGCCAGCATAAGTCGAAAGATGATTATTCTAAATAGCGGATTGATTAAGTCCGTTGTATTTTTTGGCTTTTCCGTAAACTCCAGTTAAGACAGAAAAACCGATTGAAATCGCCCACAGCATAATAATAGTCAAAGGGTTGGCTTGAGAGTTAGTATTTATATAAAGAGTCTTTATCAACCAGAATGCAGACAGAAATGTATGGCTAATCGAGAACCAAACGCCGAGTCGAAGCACAGGACTCAATTTACTATTTGCCTTGCTTTCGGAATTCACTCGCCATAAACTATATGCTACAGTCGGAAAGCATAATGCCAAACCTAAATATCCGAGCTTATTGCGATTGCTCTTCTCGAACGAAATTGCTATTATTGCAATCAATGAAAATGCTACATACCACATAATTTTGTCCTCTATTTATAAATTCGATTTATTAGGTATGCAAAATTACTACTTCAATACGTCAGAATGTGGCGAGCATAGCAAAACATTAAATATTATTTTTACTAAATAATACAAATTTGTAATTAAATAAAGCAAGTCTTAATTTATGCAAATATCAATCTGATTTTTCGTAATTTTGTAGCTTGAGTTGTTTTGTCATTCCTGCGGAACGAGTCTTCGAGTGGATGCAGGAATCTAAGTAGGAAGGAATAAGAATCATCCCACTTCGCCCCCTTCAAAGGGGAAAATTTGATTGATGTCATTCCGGTTTTGTGAGTCTTCGAACAAATACCGGAATCTAAAAAGCGAAGGTAAAGAATCATCTCCCTTCTACACTTTCAATGGGGGAAAAGAAGAAGATTGTCATTCCTGCGTAACGAGTCTTCGTGTAAAATCGTTCCTACGATTCAGCGAAACTAATGCAGAAAATCCGTCTTCGGATTCAGCGTAGCTAATCTAAATACTTGATAATACGAGAGAATCAATACCTATCCTATCGTAAAAAGGTTGTAGATTCCGGTATTTACTCGAAGACTCGTAAAACCGGAATGACAGAGAGAAGGAATGTTTTGTATTGTCATTCCTGCACATGAGTCTTCGAGTGATTGCAGGAAACCTATCTTAGTTTTATCTAAGAAAACATTTATACAAAGCTATGAGTTGATAGATTTCAAAGCATCCTCAGATTCCTGTATCCGCTCGAAGACTCGCTTCACAGGAATGACAAAGGTGCTGTTCTTCTTTACTGCACATTGCATAGTAAAGCAATAATATAAAAACTAATTTTAAAATATAAATAAAAGATAAAAATATGGCTTATAATTTCTCAGAAATTGAAAAAAAATGGCAGAATTATTGGAAAGAAAATAATTCGTATAAAGTGGAGGATGACTTCACTAAGCCGAAATATTTCGTATTGGATATGTTCCCATATCCAAGTGGTGCCGGTTTGCACATCGGACATCCCGAAGGCTATACCGCTACCGATATTATATCAAGATATAAAAAGATGAAAGGCTTCAGCGTGTTGCATCCGATGGGATTCGATGCTTTCGGGCTTCCTACTGAACGCTACTGCATGCAGAAGAATATTCACCCTAACGAAGCTACTGCTACCAATATCGCTAACTTTCGTCGTCAATTGGATATGATTGGCTTGGGCTACGATTGGGACAGAATGATTAATACTACTTCTCCAAAGTATTACCGCTGGACTCAGGAAATGTTCCTGAAAATTTACAATTCTTGGTTCGACCATTCTATTCAGAAAGCTCGTCCAATCAGCGAATTGCCTATTCCAGCTGAATTAACCACTCAGACTGAAATCGACGAATATACAGACAATAAACGATTGGCATTTATCGCTCACAGTCCTGTAAATTGGTGCGAACAATTGGGTACAGTATTAGCAAATGAAGAAGTTGACGAGTGGAAAGGCAAAGGCTACACAGTCGAACGCCGACCAATGCGTCAATGGATGATCCGCATTACTGAATATGCTCAAAGATTACTTGACGATTTGGATTTGGTGGAATGGCCTAATTCTACAATGGAAATGCAGAAAAATTGGATTGGCAAGAGCGTCGGAGCGGAAGTTAATTTTGCAATCGACGGTAGCGACGAAAAAGTAACTGTATTCACTACTCGTCCTGATACGATATTCGGTGCTAGTTATTTAGTACTTGCTCCCGAACATAGATTAGTTAGCATTATTACGACAGGCGAACAAAAAGCTGAAGTGGAAACATATATCCAAGCTGCTTCGTTAAAAAGCGACTTAGAGCGTGCGGAATTAAGCAAAGAAAAATCCGGCAAATTCACCGGAGCTTACGCTATTAATCCTGCCACAGGCAAACAAGTTCCGATTTGGATAGCTGACTACGTATTGGCTCATTATGGAACCGGTGCGATTATGGCAGTTCCCGGACACGACGAACGCGATCACGCATTTGCTAAAGAATTCAATTTGCCAATTACTCAAGTAGTAGCTTCCGCATCGAAGGAAGATTTGGATATTCAAGCCGCTCCATATACAGATTATGGCATAGCTTGCAATTCAGAGAATTCAGAAATTTCAATTATTGATTTACCGACTAAAGAAGCCATAGCCAAGATGAATGCTTGGTTCGAGGCGAAAAATATCGGTAAAGCAAAAATTCAATATAAACTTCGTGATTGGTTGTTCTCTCGTCAGAGATATTGGGGCGAACCTATGCCGATAATGTTTTTCGAAGATGGCACTCGCAGAGCTTTAGATATTGATGAATTGCCATTGATGTTGCCGGACGTTACAGACTTCCAGCCAGCAGGTACTGGAGAATCTCCATTAGCTAAAGTGGATTCATGGGTTAATTTCATTGATAAGAAAACAGGCAAAAAAGCTCGTTACGAAACTAATACTATGCCTCAATGGGCGGGATCGTGCTGGTATTATTTGCGTTATATAGACCCACATAACGACGAAGCATTCGTCGATCCTGAGAAGGAAAAATATTGGATGCAGGGCGGCGGCGTTGATTTATATGTTGGAGGTTCGGAGCATGCCGTGCTTCACTTATTATACGCTCGTTTCTGGCATAAAGTAATGTTCGACTATGGATTAGTATCTACTCCTGAACCATTCAAAAAATTATTCCACCAAGGATTAATTATGGGTACTGATGGGCACAAAATGAGTAAATCCTTGGGTAATGTAGTGAATCCAGACGACGTAATCAAAGATTATGGAGCTGATTCATTGAGAATTTACGAAATGTTCCTTGGTCCATTAGAAGCATCTAAACCATGGAATACTGACGGCATCGGAGGCGTGAATCGCTTCTTGAACCGTGCGTGGAGATTAATTGCCGATGAAGAAGGCAACTTGCTTCCGGCAGTTCAAGACGTAGAGCC
>CAZIIZ010000027.1:0-4604 GCA_964539225.1 uncultured Hyphomicrobiales bacterium
AGTTCGTATTTCTTTGGCAAGGTTGAAGGTAAGGATGAGTTTGAGGGTTTCAGTTTACAAGTCCATAGACAAGACTGGAGATTTGATACCGGTCACGGTTGGCTGTGGCAAACTCCAGATTTCCGTGAAAGCATGAAAGAACAAAGGACAATCGTAACAGCCGGATATAAACCGAAATCTACAAGTAAATTCTCACAGGAATATGCCTTCAAATTCCAAAGACATAATATTGATTGGAATGCTCGTTTATTGAACTCTGAAGGCAATGGAGCAGGCTACCCATCGGGAGTGTGGGAATACTTACTTACGCACACTGACGACTTCTTTGGACGTGCTCAAGTCGGTTATACATTAATGGACGAAGCCAATATTATTACCGGAATTGAAGCAGACTTATTCAGCTATACAGGCGATGATGCACATTATTCAAATGTTGATTTAGCTACAGGTGTTGCTAATCCGAATGGCGACACTAAAGATTTAGGTCCATATTTGGAATGGATAAAAGATAAACCAATTGTTAGTCTTTCAGCTTTTGCACAATTTAGCTCGGGCAATTTATTAAGCAAATACGTGAAGGCAACCCTTGGTTTAAGATTTGACAATCAAAATATTAACTTTGATGCCATTGATAAAACGGATAAACCTAAAGAGACAAAAAAATACAATGAATTATCTCCGAGAATTGGTATAGTAATCTTGCCGATTGAAGATTTAAGCATTAAACTTTTAGCAGGAAAAGCATTCAGAACTCCTTCGCCTACAGAAATGTTCGGTGCCAATACATGGCTGTTAGGTTCGAATTTGAGAAAATTGAAACCGGAATATGTATTTACTTATGAAGCGGCAGTCGATTGGCGAATCAACTCATTTTTAAACTGGCGTGCTAACTTCTATTCTACTAAATCAGAGAATCAAATAGCTTATAGTGCTCAAAATAATAATCTAAGTACTAATTTATATACGTTGAGCAATATTGGCTTAGAATCTGAATTATTATTTGGAATTGGGAATTTAAACGGATTTTTAAATTATTCTTTTGTTAAACGTACCGATGAAGAAGTATTAGATTCTACTATTGCTATCAGCAAAAGTGATTTAACTTGGTATCCAGTTCATACTATTAATATGGGTTTGAAGTATAAGTTTGATAATCTATCAGCTTCAATTCTTGGACATTGGCAATCAGCGGTGCAAAGAAGAACAAGCGACAAAGTTAATCCAACAAACTTGGCGTATAGAGGAACAGAAGTGGATGCTTATTTCTCATTAGATGCGAAAGTATCTTATCTGATTTCACAGAATTTCGAATTATCTCTTTCTGCTAAGAACTTATTAGATACAGAAGCATATTTAATTAAAAACTTAGATTATCCTTTTGATTATAAAATTCAAGGCATTCAAGTATTCGCAGGAATAAATATCAAAATATAACAAGTATTATTCTATTTCTTTAAGTCCACTCAACTTCAACAAACAGAATTGAGTGGACTTAAATGTTTTATAGCTTCACGCCCATTATCAAACCGTCACCAATGGTTAGCATACAAGTATCGTAAGACTTATGATTGCGAAAGTATTCATTGAATTCTCTCACTGCGATTACGTCGTGGATCCTATGCTTATGGATTTCGTCAAATTCAGGATTCTCTACCGTTAGATTGCCCAAGGCGAAAGCATTATCAACTGCAATTATCCCACCCTTACGAAGCAATGGAGTACATATATCTACGTATTTACTCAAATTCTTCTTGTCTGCGTCCATAAATACAAAGTCTAATTCATAATCAGGCTTAAAGTCTTTCAAGAAATCAATGGCTAAACCATAATGAACATCAATTACTGAATCTAAATCGTCCTCGCGTATCTTTTCGCAAGCAAATTTATAATGCAGATTGTTGCTTTCTATGGTTGTAAGTTTGCCGTCCTTAGGCAAGACTCGCCCCATGGCAATTGCGGAATATCCTGCCAAAGTCCCAATCTCCAATACATATTTTGCATTTATCGAGCGTAACATAAATTGTATAAATTTCGCCTGATCAGGTGAGATTGATATATCCGGAATCTTTAACATTATCGCTTGACGACGCAATGCCGCAAGGAAATGATCGTCTGCGGAAAATTTATCTATAATATAGTCATTTAATTCTTGAGTTATCTCCGTTCTTCTGTACGACATTATTATTTCTCCTTTATTTTTGGAAAAGCAATACCTATGGAATTATCCATTAATTGCATTGCAGCTGATTGCACTTTCTCTCTGAATAGTACCTTGTTGTCATCATCTATATCAATACTTACTTTATTAACAAACGATACTCTATTGTCTTTTATACGGTTCAAAAGTAGTTCTAGCGTTGCTCCTTTTTCATTTCTAATGAAGGAACCGGAAATTATATAATCAACTTCTAACTTTGCCAAGCATGCAAATTCTGTTTGATTAGTTGCTCTTTGATTTTCAGGTATTCTAAGATTAAATAATGAGTAAATAGAATCTCTTGAAGGTAAGTCATATAGCACTACATCTTTGCGATTTTTCAAAGTATCATAAATAGATTCTAACGCAAAGTATGAATTTACTTCTTGATTAGTGAATAATGCCCATTCTTTGTATTCACTGCTGCTTTTATATTCGATACCGGAAATTACCAAAGTCGGAGCCGGAATTGCAAACAATAAAGTATCATTTTTAGCAAATAAAGTTGAATCTTTCTCGCATACAGCGATTGCTCTTTGCATTGCTTTTAGTAATGCAGGATCGTAAACTGGTGCATTATCTTTCTCTTGGAAATAATGAACTAAAGCATAACCAACTCCTTGGTTCTTTTCTCCGGTTTTAGGATTTACTGCACTTAATTGCACTCTTAGCATATTAGCCATTAAGTCAGTTTGGAAAAAATACAATTTATCGGCATTAATTCGCTTGTTGAAATCATCGCTTGTGAACTTCGGATTCTCAGTTCTGAGTTCTTTAATTATAGAATCACGAGTCTTAGTATCAATATAATCATACTTTTTGCCCAATTGATTAGCTAAATACAGTGCTGCTTCAATTCGAGTGCCGTCTATTTTATCTTTAGCTTCAGGTCCGAAAGTTGCTTTTGCTAACATCAATTTCTTTTTACCTAATACCGTATCCGGCTTGACAATTTGCGTATCAGTTTGGGCTACTTCCTTGCTCGCAGGAGCATTTGTAGAGCAACTATATAGCATTATCAAGCTAATAATTGCCATTGCCTTAGTAAATTTGGAAATTTCCATTTATTTATTCCTTTTTATATATTTAGATTCAAATTCTTCTAATGTCAGAGTATTAATTACATCATCTTTAGTCAGCCAAGCCTTCCTTGCGGCTTTAACTCCGATGAATATATCGCTTAAAGTATCTGCTCTATGCGAATCCGGATTGATTGCAAATTTAATTCCGAGTTCTTTAGCTTTAATTGCATGTTCCCAAGGCAAATCTAAACGATATGGATTTGCATTTATTTCAATTACTTTTCCATTTTCCGCACATACTTTTGTAAATTCATCGATGTCAATTTCATATCCGGCTCTCGTCAGGAGAAGTCTGCCGGTCGGATGCCCAATTATAGTAGTTAAAGGATTGCTTGCGGCTTTGATAATTCTGCGTGTCATATCGGCTTTATTCATTCGGAAATTGGAATGAATAGAAGCCACAACTATATCAAACATTTCCAATATTTCGGGAGTATAATCCAAATCTCCATTTGGCAAAATATCACTCTCAATTCCTTTTAGAATCTTTATGCCTAAGCCTTCAGCATTCAATTGGTCAATTTCCGCTGCTTGTTGTAGAATTCGAGGATATGAAAGCCCATTTGCATAAGCTGCATAAGCACTATGATCACATATAGCTACATATTGGAATCCCAAATCTTTAGATTTCAAAGCCATAGTTCGAATTGTATCTTTCCCATCGCTCCAATCAGTGTGTATATGCAGCATTCCAATCATATCTTTTGATTCAATCAGAGTTGGAATTTGAAATTTCTGAGCTGCAATTATCACTTCCGCAGTTTCTCTCAGCTCAGGCGGAACATATTGCAAACCAAGCATAGAATATAATTCCAATTCCGATTTTAGAATTTGCTTTTTGCTATCTAAATTAAGAGATTCCGTGCTTGCTTCGAAGCCTTTCTGATGTGCATATTCATAAAATGCCTTTAAATATTCGCTATTGCCTGTAGAATTGTGCAATTGCCAGACGTAATCTTCTTCTTTTACGTATAGAATATTTAATTTTACACCATTATTCTTTACTTGCTGAATCTTATTGTTAATCTCCGAATCTTTAAAGTAATACTCTTGATTTGTATTGCTTAATTCCTGCATATATTTTCCTAATTTATATTTATCTAATTCATATTTCTATATTTATTGTTCGCCAATGGAATATTCCAGTAGCTCATCCAATCTTTAAAGTTGCTCATCCATACATTCCAGTAGCTCATCCAAACATTAAAGTTGCTCATCCAAACATTCCAGTAGCTCATCCAAACATTAAAGTAGCTCATCCAAACATTCCAGTAGCTCATCCAAACATTAAAGTAGCTCATCCAAACATTAAAGTAGCTCATCCA
>CAZIIZ010000027.1:4704-12512 GCA_964539225.1 uncultured Hyphomicrobiales bacterium
CAAACATTAAAGTAGCTCATCCAAACATTAAAGTAGCTCATCCAAACATTAAAGTTGCTCATCCAAAAATTAAAGTTGCTCATCCAAAAATTAAAGTTGCTCATTTATACATTAATTGTTCGCTAATAGAACATTAAAGTTTAAACTTCTAACTTAACTTTTTTAACTTATAACTCTAAATTTGCCATTGTTATATATAATATTACTATAATAATACATATAATTACTATTTCTGTTCATCAATCATCACAATTATATCTATTTCGGACACAAGCTCACTAAATCTCCGCAATTCCCCTGTAAACTCTGCTAATTTAACGTTTGGTTCTGCTTGAATCATTGTTAATAATTCATCGGCAATGCTCGTATTTGCGTCTTGAAGCATCTTATTTTTCCCAGCCTTTTGATGACTGAGCGAATTGAAGATTTCTTCTTGCGATTTATCAGTAAATCCTTTCAAATTCGGGAGCAGATTGTTCACACAGGCATCTTCCAATGAGTCAATATCGACTATATTTAACTCATTCCATAATTGCTTTATCTTTTTCGGACCTAGACCTTTCACTTTCCGCAGTTCAAATAGTCCATCCGGCACAGTTTCTTGCAATTTAAGCAAATAATTTAGCTGACCTGATTGTACAAATTCGGCAGCCTTTTCCTGAATTGCCTTACCGAATCCTTCAAATTCCGCAATCTGTCCAGTTTTCACCGCATCGAATATATCAATTTGATGTTCCTCGATATAATCTGCGGCATTCAAATATGCTTTTATCTTAAACTGATTTTCATCCATCAATTCCAACATAAATGCTATCTTTTTTAATATCTTAACGAAGTCATTAGTATTCATAGTTTTATTTTTTATTATATAAATTTTCAGTTTCTAAGGGCGAATAAGCCCCTAAAATGTTGTAATCATTAATCAATTCATCGGAACTTGCGATGGATTGATTAATGATTACTCCTTATATTAGGGAATGATTGCTTCAGGACATGTAATTTGTAATTTTACAAACGGGAGAATAATTGGCAGGTGCATAAATTGAAAGAAAACATATTTTCCCGTAGATAATATTCAATTATCTACGGGAAACAAATTACTTAATCTCAAAACTTGCTTTCACTTCGTATCGAAGTTTAATTTTTCGGAAATTATCTATCCCAGAATTATCCGAAGATGACATTACTGAATTGCTTAACATCGAACGAGGTTGCCAGAAAGTATTATTATTCTCTACTTCTTCTATAGAAATCACATCGCCAAGTTGCTTTTCGATACTAACTAACATATATTCAGCTTTCTCTTTAGCCGACTTCAGAGCTTGAATTTTTACTTGTTTCCTGCACAAAGCTATATCTTTGTGCTTTGATTCACTAATATATACATGATCAATGCCCTTAGTACTTATGCTTTTCACTATATCATCGACTTTTTTGAAGTTAGAAATTGATATTTCGAATTCTTTACTCATCAGAAAATCTTCGCCTCTTTCTCTCCAATAATTCCCTACTTCACGAGCAATAATATTATCTCGATTAATCCCTAATCTAAACAATTCATTGAGTAACTGCTCTTCGATAGTAGTAAGCGGAATTTTAGTAGTATAGTCTTTGGGTTTAGATCCTTTTTCAAATTCTTCCTTCCAATATTCTTCGATACCGATTACTAATCGTATCTCATCCGGTTCAACTTCCATTTCGGCACTTCCGGTTACTTCGATATATCGAGCCAATTTGTTTTCAATTGCCTGTCCCTTGGCTATCGTAACGCAAAACAGAGCAATTAATAGAAAGATTGATTTTTTCATAAGATTTCCTATTGTTTATTCTTTATTTAACTCATTCAATAGTGTTGTAATATTTTCATTAGTTTGGGCTATTTCTAGTTCATAATTATTAGTTCCATCTTCAATACTTTTGAATAGTAATTCCATCAAGTGCAATCGCAAATGACAATATTCCCTAAGCTTAACATTCCTTTGTTTCAATATTTCAGGTAAATCTAATTTGTCCACTTGATCGATAATTTTTAGATTATTTAACCAGCTTCCGACACCCTTTTCATTGATTCTCAGCAGAATTACTTCCTTGCTATCAGCTCCTTGAATCACGTTGTGAATTTCTAAAGAAGTCTTTTCATTATTTGTAAATCTACGCATTGCCTTACTATATTCAGCCATATCGTTTGGCAAATTTAAATAAACCGCAGTAGTTATAAGCAGTACGCAGGCAGTTACAATTGCTATAATTCTATGCTTTAGGTGTTTATTATTAGGTTGTCGAATGCTAACTAAGTATGCAAAGCCAATAGCAATACCGCTAATTAGTCCGCCTATATGTCCTGCATTGTCGATACCGGCTTTCATTCCGTATAATAGATTAAACCCAACGAATATCACAATACTTTTCGCCATCTCATTGCGGGCTTCTTTCTCAATTAGATTAGTAGTAAGCAATGCGAGGAACATACCATACATTCCAAATATTGCTCCCGAAGCTCCAGCACTAATTGTTTGATCGTGCCACCATAAACTAAGTAAACTTGAGCAAATTCCTGTCAACAGATAAGCACTTAGGAATCTTTTCCGTCCGATTAAAGGTTCCAGAAGCATTCCTATATAAAGCAAAGCATACATATTCATCAACAAATGAATAATTCCGATGTGCAAAAAGCAAGAAGTAAGCAATCGCCACCATTCTCCGTCCAAGGTTAGCATCTTTAAATTTGCTCCCCAAGTAATTAAACTGGCGGAATCAGGAGTAAAGATATTAGTACCGCTTAAACTCATCAGAATAAATAGAACGATATTAGTAACAATCAAAATCGGAGTTATGTAATAGCCTTCCCTTGGTTTGAATAAATTCAAGAAAACATTGAATTTATCTTTGTGAGTCAGGGCTTCATTATTAATATTTCCACTTTCAGAAGTTTCCATAACAGTTTTGATTTCTATAAATTTAGCGTCCAGCTTTTCGCTTGTGTATTTATGACGCAACTTATCAAACTCAGTCAAGAATCTTTCAACATTAATATTATTCGTGTCCGAATCATTAGTATGCTTGCTCGTACTAATGATTTTTGCGACATCGCTTCCGAATATGATACTAAAATTTTCATTATCTGAGTTAATCTTAGCACTTAATTGAAAAACTAATCCGCTCGACTTCAAGCAAATATCACCGAATCCGGACAAGTACGCTGCTTCTAAGGCTAACGCGATAAAATGCTCTTTACTTAACTCTTCTAATTTGTACTCGTGTACATATTCCTTTGAAAACCCTAATGCCATAATCTTCTCTTTATTGTTTCGTTTTGATGTTTTGCTTAAAATAGTCTAAATATATTAGTTTGTTATTTTTGATAAAATGGAGTAGATTCTTTCAAAAAGTATTCGCTAATTCCGCCGCTTCTTTCTATCTTAATAAAATCTGCGAAACTGCCTTGATCGGCGTATTTCTCGAATATTTCGCCGGCTTTCGGAGCAACATCTCTATATTCTCCATCAATATCTAAAGCAAAGATATAATGAGGCGGTTCTCCGCTGTTCGGTACATTAATCCAGGCTACATAAGCAGCGACTACAGTACTGATATTTCTGAAAGCATTACACATTTCGGCCATTATTTCAGTCGGATACTTAGATGGTACTCCTAACTGAATCTTTGTATCTTTTGCGATTTCACGAGTTTCGTGGACAGGCTTTAGTATAGATCCATCTAATATTCTTTCGACTTCGCCCGGTAGAAGTTCTTTGCCAAAGTCAGAGAATGGATTCAAGAATAGCTTCGTCCCTTTGCTCATCTCAAATAGATCTTTTCCCTTTATTTGAATATATGAAATTTCTTCTTTTACTACTCCTTTATCATATATTTTAGGAATTGACGTAAATACAGGAATAGATCCATCAGTAAGAGTTGAAATACGTATTTGGGTATCTTTCTCTAATTTTTGGCTACCGACAGACAATTCAGAATCTTTGGTAAGCACAATCAAATTTTCTGTCAATATTCTTCTGTAAAACTCATCTCTGAATTCAGGCTGTTCGGCTGCTTTTTGGAGTATATTTTCAAATTCTTTACTTTTATTGTGTGCATTAATAACATCATTTACTTTAGAACTGTTATCAGCAATCACATTAGCATCTGCTTGAGTAATATTATTTAAGTTAATGCTATTACTTACCTTTTGTATATTATTAGCACTAACAAAGTTATCCACTTTAGGTATATTATTCTCAATAATATTAGCTTCTACTTTTACATTATTAGCTACTTTCGCTTTTGTTTTCTTTTTAAAAAAATCAAAAAATCCCATTTTTCATTCCTATTATTTATTAAGTTTATTCAAATATTCAATCTAACGATACCAATTCAATTGATATATCTACAAAATTAAGATATTTCCTTAATTAATCAAACAATTAATACAAACTGATTAAGAAATAGCATATTTTTTTACATTATCTAACGACTATCGGTGTAAATTTACTTCGTCCAATCTTTTCTCAGGATGGCGAAAACAATATCGTCCGTCCATTCCCCGTTTATCAATATGCTTTCTTTAAAATGTGCTTCCTTACGAAACCCTAATCGTATCATCAAATTAATTGAATCAATATTTCTCGGATCTACGGAAGCTATGATTCTATGCTTATTTAGTACTCTGAAAATATAAGTAATAACTACATCCAATGCTTCGCTTGCAAATCCTTGTTTATGAAAATCCTTGTTCAGAGTGCAACCAATTTCTACCTGTTGATTGTCTTCGCCTAAGAAATGAATTCCTATGTCGCCAATTATTTTATTGTTCCCCTTGTAAATAATTACGAATTGAAACCATGTTTCGGGAATATCCATTTCTGTAGATGTCTTACCGATGAATTCATAAACGTCATTTATACTATTCGGATGAAAGTTTTGGTATTTGTTCGTCGTAGCATCCGAACGATATTGCAATACCTCGCCTGCATCGTCGATAGCAATCGGACGAATTACGAGTCTTTCGCTTTCAATCATAATAATTACACCTCTATTTTACTTGTTAAATAATGAAGATTCTCAGTAATCTTTTCAATTGACCAATTCCACCATTGCATTTCTAATAGTTCATTTATCATTTTATCGGAGAATCGTTTTCTAATTAATTTAGCAGGATTACCACCGACTATTGAATATGGAGCAACGTCCTTAGTAATAGTTGAATTAGTCGCAATTATAGCTCCATCGCCAATATTTATGCCGGGCATTATGGTTGTGTTTGCTCCGATCCATACATCATTACCGATTATAGTATCGCCTTTGTATGGCAAATCCGATATTTCGGGAGTAACGCTTTCCCATCCGTTTCTGAATATACTAAATGGATAAGTCGAGATTCCATCAATTTTATGATTAGCTCCGTTCATTATAAACGTAACGCCCGAAGCAATCATACAGAATTTGCCTATTATTAATTTATCGCCCATAAAAGCGAAATGATATTTTACGTTCTTCTCGAAGTTATATACATCTTCGAAGTCGTCATAATATGTATAATCACCAACTATTATGTTGGGATTAGTTATTATATTTTTAAGGAAGCAAAGCTTGTCGTGATACTGAAGTGGAAATATCGTATCTTTGTTTGGCCCGGTCATAGTACTCTCCTTTAAATATTTAGTTATAGTAGTATATTATGATTAAAGGGAATACAAAACTATGAAAAATTAAATTGATAGCAAAATGAAAATTTTATCCTTAAAATCCGCTATTCGTCGATGAAAGCAGTTCAATAATTAATATTTCGTCGATTTATATCACCTTTCGTAGAACAATACGGGCATTTTATCGTTTAGCTGTTTCGAGCTTCATGCGAAGTTCGTAATTTTGTATTCGATAATTGAAACAATAGAAAATAGTGATTAATAAATATATTTCAATGGGGAACTAATAGTGAAAATTTCGAACAAACTAATAACGCTCTCGCTTGCATTGCTCTTCTTGCTTTGCTTTGACAACTCTAAAGCATTCGCTTTAGAAGCGATGATGGGCGACAACGCATCAATTAGCGGATATGTGAAAGATGATAAGAACAAAGAAACCTTAATTGGGGCAGTAGTTAGCATTCCAACGATTAAACGTGGAGCAAAGACTAATAAAAGCGGATTCTATTCGATAACCAATATTCAACCAGGTGAATACAAGGTACAAGTATCTTACTTAGGCTATGAAAAATATGAGAAAGTTATTACTTTGAAGAAAAGCGAACAATTACGCTTAGAGGTATTGATGATGCCTGCCGACATAAAGTCCGGCACAGTTACTGTAACTGCCGACCGTGAGGCTGAAAAGCGTGAAATATCGGTAAGTAAGATTAATATACCAATGGCAACAATCAAAGAAATTCGTATCGGCGGCGAATCAGACGTATTCCGCTCTTTACAAATGTTGCCGGGAGTATTAACTTCGTCGCAGATTTCAAGTGGATTGTATGTACGCGGCGGATCACCAGATCAAAACTTAGTGCTTTTAGACGGAGCAACTGTTTACAATCCTACTCATATTTTCGGATTTATTTCTACATTTAATACAGATGCTATTAAAGACGTGGAATTAATCAAAGGCGGATTCCCAGCTCAATATGGCGGAAGACTTTCGGCTGTATTGAATATGACACAAAAGGATGGTAATAGAGAAAAATATGAGGGCAACGCAGCATTGGGAATTATTTCGTCTCGTGCTTCTTTGCAAGGTCCACTATTTGGCAATGGTTCATTCTTTGTGAGCGGAAGAACTACATATTTCGACTTAATTAAAAAAGCAATCACCGAAGACCCGAAAAGTCCTTTGCCTGACTTTGGCTTTTATGACTTAAATGGAAAAATAACTCAAGATATCGGAAGCAGCAACAAGGTTTATTTAAGCGGATTTATGAGCAAAGATAACTTTGGGATAGATAATAAAGGCTTAAATATGGATTTGGACCTAAGCAACAAATTGCTTTCATTCCGTTGGAATAGTATTTGGAGCGATGATTTATTTAGTGATGTAAGTGTGTCCTGGAGTAAATACGGAAACAAATTAACTATGGATAATTCAGGTTATAAAGCTCTTATTGATAACAATATTGAAGATATAACGGCTAAATTAAACACTGAATGGTTCGTTAGCGATGGTGTTACGGCGGTTTTCGGTGCAGAAATCAATAAATATAATTTCGGATATTTACAAAACTTTACCGGAAATACTGATTCTACTGCCAGCGGTTCATCCGGAGGCTCGGTAAATCTCGCAGTTAAGGATTGGAATTATGCCGCTTATACTCATTGGAATTGGCAAGTAACTGATTTATTATCTCTGCAAGGCGGAGTGCGAGGGTATTATTGGAAACAGAAAGATTCGTATATGTGGGATCCTCGAGTAGCTATCCGTTTTCAATTGGACGAAGTATCAGCAATTAAACTATCTTGGGGATTATATCACCAGAACTTAAGATTGTCTGCTATGCCTGATTTCTCATTCTTTGACACTTGGCTACCGACAGATTCAACTGTTGGAGTGGCTCAATCCATTCATTATATTGCTTCTTATGAAACCAAAATATTTGAAGATATAGATTTTTCAGTTGATGCTTATTATAAATCTTTAGCAAATGTGAGTGAAGTGAATATGACTGCTCGCGAAGGTAGCACAGTATCAGATGTATTCGAAATTGGTAATGCTAATGCTTATGGATTTGAATTATTTATTCAAAAGAACGTGCTTGCTTTAATGTCTACTTATCAAAATTCTTTTTTTTTCCTTTTCCTTTTTCCTCAAATCACTTTTCA
>CAZIIZ010000028.1:0-12374 GCA_964539225.1 uncultured Hyphomicrobiales bacterium
TTTAACTAATTTACAACGTATGGTTGATTTAACTAATAGTGGCGGTGCCGGAACTCTTATTTCTTTAGAGAATACAGGCAATAATACTAATCCTGCTTTGTATCTTAATCAAACGAAAGGCCCTGCTGCTTTAGAAATCAATAAAGGCGGAATTAGTGTTCTCGCTGGTGCTATTGATGTACGAGTAGATAATGGTGGTTCTACTAAGAGAATAGCACTTGAATTAACTGCTGTCAATGATGACAATACTCCAGTATTAAAAACAACTGGTAATGTTATATTTACGAATTCTTTAATAGATGAAGTTACTCCATTGATAATAGATCAGATATCAGAAAAAGCTATACCTGCAGTAAAAATAATAAGTTCTAGTTCGAAAAATAATACTTGTGCTTTGTGGGTAGAATCTGCTGCTAATCAGGCTACTACTCATGACGGTGCAGCAGCGAAGTTTAAAAATACTGATATAGCGAATATTGATTATGTTGTTTCAATAGAACATGCCGGTGCAGGTACTGGTATGGATGTTCTTATGCAAGTAGGTCAAACCGGTCCTTCTACAGATGTAAAAGGTTTAAATGTCGAAGTATTAGCTGGAGATCCTCTTAACGAAGGTTCGGGTATTAAGGTAGCTGTTGCAGATAAAGTAGATGGTATTACTGTTGATGCTGCTGGTACAGGTAAAGCACTTAATATTACTACCGGTTCTGTTAAGTTAGCTTATGCCAACGCAGCCAACCTTACCGATTTACATACAGCAAACGCTTCAGTTATTAATTATACCTTTACTGGTGTCTTCGATGACACAAATTTACCTAGCGGAGCGGCAGGACAATTCATGTATATAATAAATAATTCTACAATAATAACAACATATACAGATAATATTCCATCTACCCCTGTTCCTTATACTATTTCAGCTGGTGGAGTATTGACTTTGGTTTCTGATGGTACAATTTGGCACGTAGTTTCTACAAACTAATTTGTAAAAAAACAAAACAAGTTGTTTTCGATAATTCTAAATAACAACAACTAACTCGATTCTAAATTCTCCCGGAGGCACTAAAACTCCGGGAGAATTTTATAGAAAAAATAATAACTCTATTCGAAAAAGAAGAAATGTGTGATAATGATTACCAATCCTCAATAGATTATTAGGGAATACGAAAATATAATTTGCACGATTTCGAAATAATTATTATATTAGCTTACCGTAGTATGTAAGAATAATACAAAAGGATTTATGAACAATTCTGTATTTAAACGACTTAAGCAAAATAGAAAATAATTCTAAAATTAAAAAGTAACGGATTCCGTTGCTTTTGTTTTCGTTTATATACTATAAATATGAAAACAATTATTGATCTTTGAGGGGTCATTCTTATAGATAAGTTGAAATTTATAATATACAGTTTATTAACTAAATGAGGAGAACGCATATATGAAGCGTTACATTTCTCTTTTTTATGTTCTATGTATGATGCTTTTAGCCGGAGCTGATTTGATGGCAACATCGAATCCAGACGTTCCGAGCTTACAAGCTAAGTACATAACGTTCGCCGCTACTACAAGTCAGACCATAAAAGTTGGATGGACGAATGGTAATGGCGATGGTCGTATTGTGGTGGCTCGTACCGATGCTGACTTTACAGCTACGGATGCAGTAATTGCATCTATGACTGTAGCTCCAACGGCTGATGCAGATGGTGCATACACAGGCGGTACAATTACTGCTCCAGTAATTGGTGCAACCGGTTCGAAAATAATAGACGTTGTGTTAGGTACAAACAAAGCAACGTCTGTGTCGGGTTTATCTCAAAATATTTTGTATTATTTCAAAGTATATGAGTTCAATTACGGTAGTATTAACAATAGTATCGTATATAAGTACAAAACTAGTGGAGCAGCTATGAATCCACGTTCGAAAGCTACAGTAAACGGTACTTATGCCGCACCTACTGTTACAGTAACGAACGATGATGCTTCTGCAAATGTAAACGGCGACTGGGCAAAGCTCAGTTGGGTTACTGATATGGGCAATACCTGCGAATGGGATATGTCTATATTTAAAAATGTAGCAGCCGTTGGCAATAATCCAATTTGGGTTGTCGTTGATGAGTTGAATGAAGTTGATTTAGGCATTTTGGACAATAATAGTCCCGAAACCTATTTAGCTTATATTGGAACTTCTGGTGATTATCAAGCTAAAGTACGTGCTCGCTTTATTAGCAACGGTACTGCACAATTAGGTGCTTGGGTTACTTCTTCTACTTTTACTTTAGTAGAACCAGCATTAGCTCCTAAGTTTGATTATACCGCAAATACAGGTTTCAAATTTAACAATGGCGAAGGTTTCGTACAAATTAAATTTAACGAACCAGTAGCTCGCCGTAATAATACAAACGGCACATATACTGTCAATACGGATTCTTTAACTAAAGAATACTTCCGTATAATTAATTTTACTAAAACACAATCAGGAACTGCTGATAGTGCTAATATCTGGAAAATTGAAAAAAATGGCACAGATGGTAAAATCTATAATGTATATGTACGCTTCGGCGGAAGAGCAAACGGAAATGAAACTTTCGTAATTGCTCCTGCATATAATGGTGTAGATGGCACAATTGCCGCAAACTATAAAATTTTCGGTTTGAATGGCGTTCCGATGAACCCGAACGATCCGAATTCAGTAACTAACCAAGTTACGAATACAATTACCGCTCCGGTAGCGACAGTATTAAGATTTAATACTACTCCAGCTACTAATTATTCTTATGTGAAAATCCAAGACGCATTTGATGATGTCAGCAATGAAAATGACAACATCATACTTAAGGACGAAGTAACATACCAAGAAAATGCTACTTACAATCAAAAGTATTCTATCTTGATGAAAGATGATCAAGGTGGAAATACTGTAAGTGCTAAAGTACAAGGTACAATTACTTTCAATCCTAAGAGTACAGATGCCGGATTTATTGCAGCCAATAAATCATTTACCATTACTGGTATTGAATTAGCTTCAGTTGATTATACAGCTAATAGCAATATTGTTCGTATTAATAATGCCGTTGTAATCAACAATGGTGAATTTTATATGTACGACAACAAAGTAATGTATGATGATGGAGATAAAGCTATTTATTTCCCTAATGGCGATGGCTATGGTATCCACAATAGAGCATATATCGGTCAAGTGCCGGAAGGTGCTTCTAAACCGAATACTTTCGTTAGATATAATTCTAACTTAACAGGTGGTTACAGTCAAAAAGATTTACAAAATAATCGCAATCCAGGCAATAGACAAGCAGCTTATGCTATCTATTCCGATGAAAATGTAGTATTCCATTATGCTGCTCAAACTCCGATTCAGCACAATTGCGGACCTAATGCAAGCTGGAATGCTAATACATCATCTTGTGGATGCAATCCAGGTTATGCAGGATATCCAAATTGTACACTAATTGGTGGTGGTGGTGGTAATCCTCCTCCAGATTGTGGCGATCATGGTACTTGGAATCCGCAAGAACAAAATTGTGATTGTAATCCAGGATATCGCGACTTTAATGGTACTTGTGTGCCTACTAACACAACTTTAAATATTTCTAACAACTTGTTCCAAGTAAATGGTAATTCATCTGAATCCTATTTAGATGATAAGGCAATTATGCTTGCTACTAATCAAGGTAGAAATGAAGCAGAGAATGCTGATTTTGAATTAAGAAATTATTCTACAGATTTGAAAATCAATGATAATACTTTCAATGCCGAATTACTAGGCGATGCGATTAGCTTCCACCGCGGTAATACATCAGGTTGCGATTCTATGGTATTTAATGTTATTGATATTCACAATAATAAATTCAACAATACTAACTATGCTATTTCTTATGCTTCAGATAAAGACTTTACTAAGGTAATGCCTTTTATTGATTTAAGAGATGAAAAAGCAGCTGGCAGCGATGATGATGTTTATAATAAATTTGACCCAGCAAACAAAGGTATTCTCCCAGGTTTCTACCACGATGGAGCAAAATATGCAAATTACTTAGCTTACGAAACAGCTTCTTGGTTAGCTCCAGGTCCTGTTATTCGTTCAGCTGTCGATACTATTAACCCAGTAATTGATCATGCATATACGACTATCGAATCTGGCCATAATGCAATTACTGGCGATGGTCAATGGGTGTGGGTAATGAATGAATATACTTATGGAACTGAATTAGCTCCAATAAATATAACTTTCAACAAACCTTTTACTTATACAGTAACCGGTAAGACAGATGGAAGCTCTCAGCTTTCAACTAAAATTATTGGTACATGGGCAGTGAATGGCAATACAGCCGCTAAAACAGTAACAATTGAATCATTCTTGTTTGATGCAATGGGTGCTATTACTAGTCCTTTATTAGTAAAAGAAGTCGTTGCTAATGCAAATGTAGAGTTATTGGATAATGCAATTAACTATGGCGATGGCGATATAGCTTTGAATGTAGAAGCTAAAACAATAGCCGGTAATTTAACAATTCAAGGCTTATCTTTTGGACATAATGTCGATGGTACACCTGCCACAGGCTCGGCAACAGCTATTCAATTTGCAGATAATAAAATTATCGGATCTGTGAAATTAGATAGAAATGCTTTCCAATTTAATTCATTATCAAATGATTTAGATAAAGGTATTTATATCTCTACTACTAATACAACTGGGGCTTCAAACGGAATAATTAATATCACAGAGAACTATTTCCAAGAAGCAAATCTAGTATCTGATCCAGTAAATGCTCCTGAAGTGTTTAATGGATTAGGCGATGCTGTAATATTCGCTGATCTTATTGATAAAACTTTTAATATTAGCACAGGCGAAATTAATATTTATGGAAATAATCTATTCGCTAATACTGGATACGGAATTAAAATATTAGATAATGATAATAATTCTATATCAATTAATACAACTCTTCCGGATTCAATTGATTTATATAATGGAGCTATAGTCGAAGAAGGACAAAGAGCTAATTATATTTATGATATTGAAAATAATCAAATTCCATTTGACGGCTCTAGAATTTATGGAGCTGCTTGGTATGATTTAACATCAACAGATGCAACAATTTTAACTAATTCTAAATTGTATCCTTCTATCCAAAAAGCTGTTTCAACTGATTTAGCAGCAATAGTAAATATTGGTGCAGGATACTATAAAGAAGATGTAACTATTCCTGCTACTAGCAACGTTACTACAATCAAAGGTTATTATTCAGCAGCTACTCCAACTACTGATGAAGTTCCTTGCTCTATTTATAACGATAATTTCTCTTTTACTTTGAACAAAAATATTATTAATCCGCAAACTCCTGAGACTACTTTCAAATTCTATGCTCCTGAAGTGATAATTACTGAGAATACAGGTAAACTTCACGATGCAGTAGTGTTAGTACAAGAATATGGACGTATTCATGTAAAATCAGGTCTTGACATGACAGAATCTGCTCCATTGCAAATCACAAGAAGATATTCTATGTTCGGTGATTATGATGATAATGTTCCATTTGTTAGAAATGCTACATTTGACAATACAATGGAAATTAGTGCGAACTCTGAAATAGGGGAAAAGAATATTTTTAATCTTTCAATGATTAATAGTTTTAATTTTATTAAAGCTGGCAAACAAATCGTGTTCACCGGTGATTCTAAATATGTATTACTTGTTGGAAATACTTTTAATGTTCCTAGTAATAATTCCTCAGTTTATTTTACTAAGGATTATAATTACGGAAATATGTTTATTGTCGATAATATATTTAACTATGACAATGTTACTTCTTCATCAACTGGTATCGATTTAGATGCTGCTCATTACTATTATGAAGAAATGAATTTAGGACCTCAAGGCATTGCTTCAATTAAAAATGGCAATGTTGCTAGTTATTTAGGCATGAATGTGTTTGACAATATCTTCAATATGGATGGAGCTACTGCACCATTATTTGATAAAGGTATTTCAATTACTGTAGATAATAAAGAAGCAGCTGCTTCTTCTCCATTTGCAATTATTTATAACAGATTCAATTCAACCTCAGTAACCGATGTAAATACTAATTTATTTAACACAACTGTTGGTATCTATTTTACAGATTCTGAAAATGAATTAGCTACAATAAATCCATCCGGTATGGAAACACCAGAAATTGCAAGAAACATATTCAAAAATAATGGATATGCTATTAAATTTAACAATAATGGTGGTACTAGATCTTTATGCTCTTATTTAGAGAAAGTAAAATTAACTAGTACATTATCAATTGACAACCAAGGTGTTGCTAATGATCAACCTTCAATATATAACGAATATGTATTAACTGATGCAAATCATCCATTTAGCTTAGTAGCTGAATATCCATTCTTAGGTGGATATTGCGACCTTCCAATAGAGTTAGCTACTCAAGTATTTACTGATTGTGCACCTCCAGCAGATTTCACAATTGGTGAAGTGTTGGCTTGGACTGCTACTGAAGGAAACAAGGGAACTCCAGCTCAATATTGGAATTCTTACGATACAAAATTAAAAATAACTATTCCAATTAATAAATTAGATGGAGTACTTGATAATTCATTAGTAAATGGAACAATTCAAGTAATTGCATCTAATGATAATTGGGCAACTACTTGTAAATTAGATACAGCTTATAAAATTAAAGCTACAGATGTTGTAGAAAATGGTTCTGTAAATTTAGAAATCTCTAAAGCTGTATTTGAAGCCTTAACTGGATTTAATGATAATTCAACTTGGAAATTCAATGCTATCATAACTGATATGGCAAGCAATCCTAAAACAGGAACTGTTCCTTCAGCTCCTGAGACATTGCCAACCATTAAAATTGATAGATTTGTACCAAAAATGTATATGACTGGTCCTGCTCATAATGCAATTATGAATGGATTTACTCAATTCCAAGGTACTTATGATGAACAAGGCGGAAGCGG
Source organism: uncultured Hyphomicrobiales bacterium (assembly GCA_964539225.1). Lineage (GTDB taxonomy): Bacteria > Bacteroidota > Ignavibacteria > Kapaibacteriales > UBA2268 > CALLXS01. Next base: position 6,991 of record CAZIIZ010000028.1, read on the forward strand.
ATTAAAAACTCTAGAATATGCTCTTGTTCGTAGTGACGTCAAAACAGAAAATAGTAATTTTAATAAATATTTTACTAAAATGGCTGATGGCGACTTATGGACTTCTGAAACTTTAGTATGGAATACTATTGAAAATATTGATGCTCCTGCGTTAAACCAATGGAATGAAAATATTGAAATAAGTGAACATTACTATCAATGGTGGGTACGCGGTATTGATTATGCCGGTAATATTACAAACATTCTAATGGATGCACCTTTTGGTGGCGATGTGTATCGTGCATTTAGAATTGATACTACTAAACCTACAGTTGTAAAATTAGATTCAATAGACGTAAATAAATTTGTTGTAGAATTTAGCGAAGAAGTTCAGTTAAGCTCTGCACAAATAGTTAATAACTATGACTTACGATACAACGGTAACAGAGTTACTTTGACAAGTGCTGTACGTTTAACAGCTGATTCAAGCAATAGAGTAATATTAACTTTCAATAGTTTGACCCCAGTAGGTCAGACAGTTAAAACTTTAGCGGGCGAAGAAGTTAGTGTTTGCGAGACTATTAATTTAACAGTAACAAATGTTCGCGACATAGCGTTAAACAAAATTGATCCGACAAAAAATAATACAGCGACGTACACTAAACCTGATTGGACTAAACCTTACGTAGTAAGTATAGTTCGTCAAAGTGTGAAAAATGATGGTAAAAATACTCCAACTTCAGTAAACAATTGGTTAACAAGTGCTTCTGAAGTTACATACAGAGTTACCTTTAGCGAAAATGTTCGCTGGATGGAAAGACAAAGATTTGACGTTGCGAATGGTCCTGTGAATTATGCCGGAACAAGATCTATGTTAGAAGAATTTGAAATATTAAATTTGAATAACAAAGATTTAGATTTGTACAATGATGTAAATAATTTAACAGGTACAAGAGTAATTTCAGCCGTTGCTGATCAAGACCCAACAAAGACCAAAGGTACAATATGGGACGTAACAATTGCAATTGGTTCAAAAGCTGATGGTGCTAATATCACTATTCAACCTTTAGGATTTAATATCTTTGATGGTCCGGTATGCCCTGTCAATGGAATACCTAATAGATTTGATCAATCAAGAAATCCTGATTTTGTAAATGAAGTTAGCTTAGGTTATACTCCTGAATCTTATATAGTTGACAGAAAAGCTCCGGTATTAGCTACCGGATTTATTACTCGCCCAACTACAACTGACTTCTGGAATGAATCAGCACAGAAAATTGTTTGGGACGCAACAAAAGTAACAGATGGTTATAGTAATGATGCTAATACTACTTTAGCGTTCGAATATAACTATACAACTACTCCAAGTTGGAATAAAGTAGCCGTGCCAAATACTGTGAAAGCAGATGTTACTCCTGCTGAGTTCGCTTGGACTCCGTATCTAGTAGCTAATACTACTTTCCCTACTTCTGAAGTACATGTAAATGCTACAGATGAAGCTGGTAATACTTCTGCATGGTTCCTATCTAATCAATTTACATTAGACAATGTGAAACCAACAGCTACTTTAGTAACTATCACTCCTAACAATGCTCCTGCCGTTACTAACGGTAATGTCATTAATAATTCAACTAATTCTATTAACGTAGTAGTTGATTTTAATGAAGCAATGGATGCAACTGCTCCAACATTTACATTTGACGCTGCACTTTCAGCAAAATTAACTCCAGTAAGCGGAACATGGACTACAAACAAAAAATATACTAAAGTATATACTGTATCCAATTTAATTCCGATTTCTGGTGTAGCTTACACATTAGATGTTACAGCGGCTAAAGATTTAGCTCAAAATACAATGAATGCTAAAAATGAAACAGGAATAAAAGTTGACCAAGTACTTCCTACTTTGTCGGCGATAACAATGATTTCAAACAATGCTAAAACTCCTAGTACTGGTACTAATACAGGTTATGCTAAAACTGGTGATTTAGTAACTTTAGCATTTACATCAAGCGAAGCAATTGCTACTCCATTAGTAACAATTATTAACCAAGACGCTAATGAGTCTGGTGCTACCACATCATGGTCAGCAACTTACACAATGGCTGGTACTGAAGTAGAAGGCACAATTCCTTTTACTGCAAACTTTACAGATTTAGCAGGAAATAAGGGCGTTGAAGTAGTTAGTCTAACTAGCGGCAGCGTTATTTATGATAAAACCAAACCTTCGAATTTCTCGGTTTCAATTGACCAAGGTGATTATATTAATGCTACAAATTATACAGCAGTTGGATTTACTTTCGCCGGTGCGGAAGTAGGATCAACGTATGATTATGCATTTACAAACCAAAATCCAGCTCAGGTTAATAATGGTATTCAATTTACTAGTGGTGGCGGTGGATCAACTCCTCGCGGTAAAACTGGAACAGGTACTATCGTTACAGCTACAGATAATATTACATTATGTGATTTAACTCAATTAAATGATGGTGGAGTTAGATTGTCTGTTACATTAACAGATAAAGCCGGCAACGTAAGCGATGCTGTTAATGATAATGCAACTAAAGATTTAGTAGCTCCTTCGGCTACTACAGTAACTATCACTCCTAACAATGCTCTAGCTGTTACCAATGGCAATGTAATTAATAATTCAACTACTTCTATTGACGTAGTGGTTAATTTTAATGAACCAATGGCTTCAACAGCTCCAACATTTACATTCGATAATGCGCTTAACGGGAAATTAACTCCGGTAAGCGGTTCTTGGATAACTAACACACAATATAAAAAAGTTTATAACGTATCGAATGCATCCGCTATTTCAGGTACTGCATATACATTAGACATAACTGCTGCCAAAGATTTAGCTTCGAACGCAATGAATGCTAAAAATGTAAGCGGTATTAAAGTTGACCAAGTACTTCCTACTTTGTCATCTATAACTATGGCTTCAAACAATGCAAAAACTCCTGGTAACGGTTCTAATGCAGGTTATGCTAAAACTGGTGATTTAGTAACTTTAGCATTTACATCTAGCGAAGCAATTGCTACTCCAGTAGTAACAATTATTAACAAAGATGCTAATGAGTCCGGTATTACTACTTCATGGACAGCAACTTATACAATGGTTGGTACCGATGCTGAAGGAGTAATTCCTTTCACAGCGAACTTTACAGATTTAGCAGGTAATGCAGGAACTCAAGTTTCAGCATTGACAACCCCAGCTAATAATATTACATTTGATAAAACTAAACCATCTAACTATACAGTATCTATTGATCAGGGCGATTATATTAATGGTACAAACTATACTGCCGTCGGATTCAAATTCGCGGGAGCAGAAGTTGGTACTACATATAATTATACTTTCACTGATGGTACTAATAATAAAACTGGAAATGGTACAATTGCAACTGCAACTGATGACATAACTGGTGTTAATTTAACTACTATAAATGATGGTACTGTTACTTTGTCAGCTACTTTAACTGATAAAGCCGGCAACGTTGGCGATGCTACTACTGATGCTGCAACAAAAGATTTAGTTGCTCCTGTAGTTGCAATTACAGCTCCTGTCGCTGGTACTAGAGTAAATAACAGAAAAATTGAATTTACAGTTACAGATGCAAACCAATCTACTACAACCGGTAGTGCAAAAACAGTATTTAGCACATTTGCTACTGCAAATAATGCCAATGTTTTAGGCGATTGGGCGAATGTCAATGACGGTGATACTTTTACAGCTACAATCAAACATACTGACTTAGCAGGCAACGTAGGTACTGCAACAGTTAGTTTAGTTAAAGACGTAAAAGCTCCAACAATTCTAAGTGTATCGAACACTTGCGGTGATTTAACTTATGATATCAATTCTTTTGCAACTGTTACCTTGAGCGAAGGTGTTTATGCTAATGCCGATGGTACTGGTGCAATTGATATATCAGACGTTAATTACAAATCTGATGGTGGTAGTGCATCATTAAGAGTAAATGCTACAACAATGAGTACTACAATCGCAGGTGCTACTAAGTTCGATTTATTCAATCAATGGGATAATACAATTCTTGGTAACGAGAAATTCTATGTAGATGGCAAACCAAATTCAATCTATGATCAAGCAGGAAACGTTCTAGAGCCAACTAATTTGGCTGAAGGTTTCTTAAGTGGAAATGATAAATTCGATTTCACTAAGATTTATGTAGCTATTGGTTCACATCCTCAGAAAAAACGTACAATTTGCCCAGGTGAAAATACCACATTCTCAGTATCTGCTTCTGGTGGTTTGGCTATGAAGTATCAATGGCAAGTGATTGCAGTTGGTGCTGATACTACTATTAGCGATAACTGGACTAATTTATCGAACAATGCAATTTATTCAAGAGTAGATTCCTCTACTTTAGCAATTACTAATGCTCCTACTGCAATCAATGGATTGCGTTACAGAGCTAAGTTATACAATGAATGCGAAACTAAATTTACTAACTTAGGCACATTAGAGTTTAATACAGCTTTTACTACTAATGATATTAATTCATACTATAATGTATGTAATGGAGATAACTCGACTACAGACATCACAGTAACTGCAACTACTAACAATGTAAATGGTATTGTATATACTTGGGAACGTGATGCTAATTTTGGTACTGGTCCAGCTAATTGGGTTACTGTCGCTGACAATACTCCAGCAGGTATTACTTATAATACAACTGTTGCTGGTAAATTATCAGTTAGCGGTATATTAACTGCAAGCCAAAGCTACAGAGCTAAATTAACTACTGGCGGTTGTTCATCTACTCCGGTATATTCTCAAGCTTGTTCTCTAAAGGTTGTAAATAAGCCTACATTAGGTCTTACTGTAACAGGTAATACAGTTTGCTACAATACAGCTGGTTCTATAACAATTGCTGCTTCACAAAATACAGTTAGATATCAATTATATACTACCACTACTCCTGAAACTGCCGTAGGTAATGCGTCTTTAGGTAATGGTGGAGCTTTACAATTATCTACAGGTATATTAACTCAAAATACTACATTTAAAGTTAAAGCTATTACAGTAGCTGCACCACTAAGTGGAATACTTAGCGATATGTGTACAGTAACCCTTAATAACCAAGGTACAGTAACAGTTAATCCTTTATCTGTTGCAGGTACTGCATCAGCAGTAGCTCCTACAGTTTGTTCAGGAACTGGTACTACTGTTAGCTTAACAGGCAATACTGGTACAATTCAATGGAATGTTTCAGTGAATGGTACAGACTTTACTCCAATTAATAATGCAATCAATGCATCATTAAATACAGGTAACTTAATTGCAAGTACTTGGTACAAAGCAGTAGTTACAAGTGGAGTTTGCTCAACTCAAGAATCAAATGTTGTAAAAGTAACAGTTAATCCAAACG